>WLHG01000150.1 GCA_009702845.1 Actinomycetota bacterium | reverse complement strand
TATCTTGAACCTCTGGATCAGGGTTAACGTCGGGGTGAAGTTCGCGCGCTAATTTACGATAAGCACGTTTAATCTCATCGGCCGATGCATCACGTGCTACACCTAGCGTTTGGTAATGATCTGCCACTTATGCACCCTCGTTAATAAATCGTCCAACATAGCGTGCAACTGCGGATACAGCTGCCATCGATCCTGCGTAATCCATGCGTGTAGGTCCAATAATTCCAAGTGCACCGAGCGGCACATCATCGCTGCCATAGCCAACTGCCACTAGTGAAGTCGTACGGAGATTTACATCTGCCTGTTCGGTTCCAATGCGGACCTTAACGTTGGCACTTGTATCTCCTAGTAACCTTAACAAAACAACTTGCTCTTCAAGAGCTTCAAGCACGGGATGCATAGTTGTTGAAAAATCCTCATGGAATCTAGCTAAGTTCGCAGTGCCAGCTAAGACGATCTTTTCTTCTGGGCGTTCCATCGCCATTTCAATCACCGCAGACATAACGATTGCAATGTCTTTCCGATCACGCAACGTGTAGCTTTCAAGAATTCCGCTAATTCGATCGGCTACCTCTGGTAGCTGGTGACCCATCATGGCCGTATTCAACTGAGCACGTAAAGTATGCAAGAAGTTCTCAGAAACATCCTGCGATAACTCAATCACTCGTTGCTCAATTCGCCCAGCATCTGTTATCAGCACCATCATTAAACGCGCAGGAGTCAGCGAGACTAATTCAATATGTCGTACTCGGGACTTCACCATTGATGGATACTGAACTACTGCTACCTGCTTAGTGACATCGGCGAGTAATCGCACCGTGCGCATAACAACATCATCCAAATCAAGGGCACCTTCTAAGAATGTTTCGATTGCTCGGCGCTCTGCGCCGGATAATGGTTTAACTTCAGCTAACTTATCTACAAATACTCGGTATCCGCGATCTGTTGGGATACGACCTGCACTTGTATGAGGGTGAGTGATGAGGCCCTCTTCTTCTAAGACTGCCATCTCATTGCGAATTGTGGCCGGGGAAATACCTAATCCGTGGCGATCTGCAATCGATTTTGAGCCGACAGGTTCTTGCGTTGCGACATATTCGTCGACAATTGCGCGAAGGATTTCAAGGCGGCGGGATGACATAGTTGGGCAAGGATACTAGATAGTTATTTCGCGCACGATTCGATCAGCAATCAAGCGCCCCGTAGGGGTTAATACAACGCGATTATCCGTGATTTCTACGTATGCGCTCTCGGCATAGTTGGTTAAGCGATCAATCTGAGCGCCAGATAGCGCAGCAATCTCTAAACCTTCACGCATTCGAATCCCTAACATGATCGATTCAACTGCAATCTGATCTGACGTCAACTCTTCGCTATCGGCGATAGGTGACTCTGATGCAAACAACTTCTGTTTGTACGCCGTCGGATGTTTTACATTCCAGAAGCGTTTTCCATCGATATGAGAGTGCGCCCCTGGCCCAAGACCCCACCAGTTCTTGTTTTCCCAGTAGGCAATATTGTGTCTGCACTCATGACCTGGCTTTGACCAGTTAGAGAGTTCATACCATGACAAACCTTTAGCTTGGCAGAGTTGATCGACAAGTAGATACATATCGGCCATCAAATCATCATCGGGCATTGTTAAATCACCACGTTTAATCTGTGCCGCAAGCTTTGTGCCACTCTCAACGATTAATGCATAAGCACTGATGTGGTCGATATCTAGAGACAAAGCCATAGTTACGGTTTCGCGCCAATCATCGAGTGATTCGCCAGGTGTCCCATAAATGAGATCAACACTAATGCCCGCAAAACCTGCAGCACGCGCCATATCAACGGCCTTCTTAACATTATCTGGATTATGCGTGCGATCCAGAACAGCTAATACATGCGGCTTAGCTGACTGCATTCCAAAGGAGATTCGGTTAAAGCCAACCTCTATATATCGCTTTAGTTTTTCGGCAGTTACTGAATCTGGATTCGCCTCTAGTGTGATTTCACAATCAGGAGTTAGGCCATTGCGTGCTTTGATCGCCGCGATAACGCGCCCTAAATCATCGGCCGGTAGCAGAGATGGGGTTCCTCCCCCAAAGAAAATCGTAGGGACTTGATCCGGGGGGGCGGCATCGAGCTCTTTTAGTACTGCATCGATGTAGTCGTTGCTAACGATTTCTAGCGTTGCGCCATCTTGGAGCTCATTCGGCGTGTAAGTATTGAAATCACAATACCCACATCGCTTAATGCAATATGGAATGTGGACATAAAACGAAAGAGTCATTGCAGGTATTGTCTCCTAATCAGAAAGTAAACAATACCTACAATTAGATGCCCATGCACCAAGAACGCTTATTTTATAGATACCCTGCCAGATAGAACTATTTCTTAGTACAGGACACATCAAATGTGGATATTGCCTCAACTATTTCTTTAGTAGTAGAGGTCAATCCATCTTCCCCATATTTGATGATTGTGCCTTCATTTAGGGTATTGCCTTCATAAGTCTCTTCAATCAGTACCCCACCATTTGCATCAATTGCTTTCACTGTGCAGTTGACTTTAGTCATAGGGTCTAACTCAGTGATTCTAAAAGTGGCTCCCCAGTAATAATCATTGCTCTCTTCATCAAAACCACTCATGTCTTTAATGTCAGAGATAGCCAATGTCGCAGGTGCTTCTGGCTCACTTGAACCTGGGAACTGACCAATGATTGCAAGGAGAACAAGGACCATTGGAATGATGTAACGATGCTTTTTGAACCAAGGCTTTGATGAAGGGGTGTCTGTAGTCATAGAACAAGATTAGACCCAAATTCTCTTTTGTAAAGGGTATGCGTGTCCAAGCCTAATCTTGACCGTCAATTCCCATGAGATGCTAAATTTTACATACATGAAGTTGTAGGTACTACCTTAAGAGTTAAGGAAGTACACACAACGAGGAAAACTGAATAGTGTGTGTTTTGTTTCAATTTATTGTGAAAAATTTATTTCTATTAAAATCACAATACCCACATCGCTTAATGCAGTACGGGATATGAACATAAAACGAGAGCGTCATAATTAAAGCTTTCGAGCAGCTTTCACCTTTTCAATGTCGGCATCGGTTGCAAGGGCTGCGACGAATGCCTCTTGTGGAACCTCAACGCGGCCCACCATCTTCATGCGCTTCTTACCCTCTTTTTGCTTCTCAAGGAGTTTGCGCTTACGCGAAATATCTCCACCGTAACACTTAGCTAAAACATCTTTACGGATTGCGCTGATACTTTCGCGGGC
>WLHG01000015.1 GCA_009702845.1 Actinomycetota bacterium | reverse complement strand
TCTCTACTTCATCGCCTTCGCTCGCACTCTTACTTGAAACTCCGTCAAGCAATATTCCGGTGATGGTCGACTCTGACGTGGTCGATGTATAGCCACAGAACTCACTCTTACCGTTCTTGTCGGCAATTACGCGATACTCGCTCACATCTGTGTGTCCACTCTTCTTTGCACGCGAATCGGCCTTAGCGCGATCCTTCTGCTCTGTCATTAACCTTCTGAAACCCTCTTCATCGACCTCAAGGCCCTCTTCTCGCGCCATTTCCAGCGTCAAATCAAAGGGAAAGCCATATGTGTCATGAAGCTTGAAGGCCTCTGCACCAGGCAGTATTGAACTCTTGCTCTTCTTTAATGATGCGCTTGCAACATCGAAAATACTTGTTCCGCTTTTTAAAGTCTGAAGGAAACTCTCTTCCTCAGAAACACTGACTGACAAAATTCTCTTCTTATCACTTACTAACTCTGGATACTGTGGACCCATTGCGCCGATCGCGGCAACAGTTAGCTCTGACATGATCGGATCCATCGACCCCAGAAGGCGCATATTGCGAATCGTTCTACGCATCATGCGTCGAAGAACATATCCACGACCCTCATTGCCTGGGGTCACGCCATCGCCAATGAGCATCGCCGAGGTTCGTGCATGATCTGCAATAACACGCAGAGAAATATCAGATTTTTGGGATGCGCCATATGCCACGCCAGTTAATTCGCAGGCCTTGTTTAATATCTGCATGGTTGTATCGATTTCATAGATGTTTTCTACGCCCTGCAAAAGCGCGGCCATTCTTTCAAGTCCAAGACCCGTATCAATACTCTTTGCTGGAAGCTCACCCAGAATTGGGAAATCATCTTTACCGCTACCGACACCTCGCTCATTTTGCATGAAGACTAAGTTCCATACCTCCATGTAGCGATTCTCATCGGCGATTGGTCCACCGTCTTTTCCATATGCTGGTCCTCGATCATAATAAATCTCAGAGCATGGACCGCACGGTCCTGGCACACCCATGGACCAGAAATTATCTCCCATGCCCATTCGCTGGATACGCTCTTTTGGTACGCCGATTTTTTCATGCCAGATATTTGCCGCTTCATCATCATCAAGAAAGACAGTTATCCATAATCTATCTTCAGCTAATCCGTAACCACCATCGTTAATTGGACGTGTGAGCAGCTCCCAAGCAAGTGCAATCGCACCCTCTTTAAAGTAATCACCGAACGAGAAATTTCCACACATTTGAAAAAATGAGGCATGACGTGTTGTCTTTCCAACTTCATCGATATCTAAAGTTCGAACGCATTTTTGTACCGAGGTTGCACGCTTAAAAGGTGGAGTTACTTCACCTAAGAAATAGGGTTTGAATGGAACCATTCCTGCGTTAACGAGTAAGAGATTGGGATCATCGGCGATCAGAGAGGCCGAAGGAACAACGGTGTGCGTTAAACCCTGGCGATTATCTGATTCAAAGAAGCGCAGCCAGCGCGCGCGGATCTCGGCGGATTCCACGTACTGAGATCACTCAGCCTTCTTCTTAGAGCGCGATTTGTTCTTTGAGGCAGCAGTTAAAAGCGCGGCTGCGACTTTAACGGCCGAACCGTTCTTATTCATAAATGAACTAGTTGCATCGCTTACCTTCTCAGAGATATCTTCGGCATTTTTTGTTATGCGGTTAATACTCTTCAACGGACCATTTACTAAAGTTACAGTCGTGTGAACCTCTTCAATAAGTGGGGCTGTCTCATCGGTGAGTGATTTGAGGGAAACCTTCGCCTCATCAATAAAGCGACCTACTCGTATTACGACATAACTAATCGCGATGGCGATAATAAAAAGCCCACACGATGCAATAATCGTTGCAATTCCACCTGGTCCCATGGCTTTAGTCTACCTGAGGCGAGTTCTTAGGTGAGCCATCGATTCCGCTCTCCTTGCGCTGTGCCGTAGTTATCGGTGTTGGTGCGCCAGTTAGTGGATCCCCACCGCTAGCGGTTTTAGGAAAAGCGATAACTTCGCGAATCGAATCAGAGCCGGTCAGAAGTGCGCAGACACGGTCAAGGCCAAGGGCGATTCCGCCATGCGGAGGTGGACCGTAGTTAAAGGCCTCCAGTAAGAAACCAAATTTTGAAACCGCCTCTTCATCGCTTAACCCAATGACGCGGAAGACATCCTTTTGCATTTTCTGATCATGAATACGAATCGAGCCTCCGCCGAGTTCGGTGCCATTTAAAACAATATCGTAGGCATAGGCCAAGGCGTTGCCTGGATCACTGGCAAAGCTAGTCGCAAACTCTGGCTTAGGACCTGTGAATGGATGGTGCACCGCAGTCCAACCGCCGTTGTCGGTCGGTTCAAACATTGGTGCGTCAACGACCCACAAAAACTCCCAAGCGCCTTGATTAATTAATCCGCAACGTTTGCCAATCTCAAGACGAACGGCCCCAAGTAAGTTCAGCGAGGCACTGCGCTCTCCCGCGGCGAAAAATATTGCATCTCCGGGTTTTGCACCCGTTGCCGCAGCGATGCCTGCGCACTCGCTCTCGCTTAAGTTTTTAGCAACAGGTCCACCCAGAGATGAATCTTCGTTTATAAGAATATAAGCCAAGCCTTTTGCACCTCGTGCCTTTGCCCAATCTTGCCACGCATCAAGTTCGCGACGTGGTGAGCCCGCTCCCCCTGGCATGACAACTGCGCCAACATATGGTGCTTGAAAAACTCTGAAGGTGGTATCCGCAAAATATGAAGTCTGCTCGGAGAGCTCATTAGAAAAACGCAGATCTGGCTTATCAGAACCAAATCGAGCCATCGCATCGGCATAGGTCATGCGTGCAAGTGGCAGTGGAATTGTGTAGCCAACTGCCTCTTGCCAGATCTTTGCAACGATTTTTTCAGCAACAGCTAAAATATCCTCTTGATCGATAAAGGACATCTCAATATCTAACTGCGTGAACTCTGGCTGACGATCGGCACGAAAATCCTCATCGCGAAAGCAGCGTGCGATTTGATAGTACTTTTCCATACCTGCAACCATTAATAGCTGTTTAAAAAGCTGCGGCGATTGAGGAAGGGCATACCAGCTGCCTGGCTGCAAACGTACTGGGACTAAAAAGTCGCGTGCACCTTCTGGGGTGGAGCGGGTTAAGTACGGTGTTTCAATTTCTAGGAATGCTTCATCTTCCATGACTCTACGGATAGTAGATGTGACCTTGGAGCGAAGCCGAAGATTTGCAGCTGGCTTCTCACGACGCAAATCTAAGTAGCGATACTTGAGGCGAACCTCTTCGCTGATATCTGAATCATTTCCACTATCGACTGGAAATGGCAGAGGCGCAGACTCGCTCAGTACAACTACAGTGTCGCCCATAATCTCGATCTCACCCGTAGGAATATTCGTATTTTCATTGCCCGCAGGGCGTGCCATTACCTCACCAGTAATTAATAAGCACCACTCAGCGCGAAGGGCTCCTGCGATCTTTTCATCGCGGATAACAACCTGAACTGAGCCTGAAGCATCGCGAAGGTCGATAAAGGCAACTCCACCATGATCTCGACGCCTTGAGACCCAACCTGCCAAAGTGACAGTTTTTCCAGCGTCAGATTTACGTAAAGTGCCTGCTTCATGACTTCTTAACATAGTGAGTGTGGTTTCGCTTTCTACAGTGCGTTGATTAAGGAGTCAATCCTAACCGATGTGGATACACCGGAGTTCATGTTTTTAAGCTCTACGCTCTGGCTCGCCATCTCTTCATCGCCAAGAACAATTACGTAACGGGCACCACTTTTATCGGCCGCCTTCATCGAAGCCTTTAAAGCACGAGACCCAAATGCGATCTCAACACGCTTGCCTGCTAAACGTAGTGCCGTTGCGATTTTTAAACTCTCCACCATTGCCGCGTCTCCAAGTGGAATGACGAAGAGGTCAGATACAAAACCATCCTGGGCGAGAACGCCTTCAAACTCGGCTGCAAGCAGTGCTCGATCAACACCAAGACCAAATCCAATACCTGAAAGCTCTTGGCCTCCCAACTCCTGCATGAGGCCGTCATATCGACCCCCGCCGCCAATTCCAGATTGCGCACCGAGGCCATCGTGAATGAACTCGAAGGTCGTGCCGGTGTAATAATCCAGACCGCGCACCATGTGAGGATTGAGTTGATAGGAAATTCCTAAAGCATCTAAGTAACCCTTAACGGCTTCAAAGTGTGCGCGTGATTCATCGCTTAAATAATCCATCAGTAATGGAGCCTTCGACATCGCTTTTTTCATCTCTTCGCGCTTATCATCAAAGAGTCGAAGTGGATTGACCTGCGCACGTACAGCTGTTGCATCATCTAAATCAAGTGTTGCAATAAACTTTAGTAAATCAACGCGGTGAGCAGCACGCGATTGGCTATCTCCCAGAGAGGTTAACTCCAATCGATACTTCTTCAAACCGATAGCTTTAAAACCGGCATCTGCGATTGCTATTACTTCAGCATCGATTGCTGGGTCATCGAGTCCAATCGCCTCAATTCCAACTTGATAGAACTGTCGATAGCGCCCCGCTTGCGGACGTTCGGCACGGAAGTAGGCACCTGAATACCAAATCTTTACCGGTAACTGGCCGCGATCTAATCCATGTTCGATAACTGCGCGCATTGCTCCAGCAGTTCCTTCGGGGCGAAGCGTGATTGAACGATCACCACGATCGGTGAATGTGTACATCTCTTTGGAGACTACGTCTGTCGACTCCCCTACTCCACGCTTAAAAAGCTCAGTATCCTCAAATACCGGTAACTCCATTAATTGATAGCCCGCTAAGCGTGCCGGTGCAATCAGGCACTCTCGTACGAACTCAAATAACTTTGAACGCGGCGGAAAATATTCGCTGACTCCCTTTGGGGCTTGAAACTTTTGTGCAGACATTAGTAACGACCTTTAAGAGCGGTAAGAAACGGATTATTTTTTCGCTCTCGTGCAATCGTTGTCTCTGGTCCATGGCCAGGAAGGACTCGCAAATGGTCCCCGAGTGGAAGAATTTTTTTGCGCAGAGTCTGTTCCATATCTTTCGATGAGCCCGTTGGTTGATCGGTACGTCCAATGGAGCCAGCAAAGAGAACATCTCCGCTAATCAAGAGCTCATCTGAAACTTCGAACATCAGCGAACCAGCGGTGTGACCTGGAGCGTGGATAGCCTTAAAGTTAAGGCCAACGAGTTCAAGAAGCTCACCATTGCGTAATTCTCTTACATCCTTTGGCTCAATAAACTCCATGCCCTCCAATGTCGCAGCAAATTCTGGGCTCAAAACTCGTTCGGGGTGGCACAGCGCCAACCTATCGGCGCTGTGGATATATGCCGGAATTGAATATCCATCGGCGATTGGGGTGATGGAAAAGGTGTGGTCTAAGTGGCCATGGGTTGCGATAACCGCCACTGGCTTGAGCCTGAACTCATTGAGAATCGCCGATAGTTGATCAGAGACATCGGGCATCCCAGGATCTACTACGACGCATTCGGAGCCGGCCTGGGTAGCTATTACCCAGCAGTTGGTGGCAAACATGGGGGCTGCGAAAGAGGCGACAAGCATCTGCATACCTCCGCTTTTCTCGTGCGTCATAGGCGATTGACGCTATGAGGCAGGGACAGGGTACCTTTTACCCTACCTAAACGCTCAATTCCGCTGCATTCGAACTAACCCTCGAACGCACCCACGACATACATAGCGACGTTCATAATGAACAACGCGCTGAAAGGATCACCACCATGACCGATATTAATCCAGCACCACAAGCATCAGCGGCCAGCGCCCTGATTGGAGATCCTGCAGCCTTTGGACGCGTCGCCGACGATGGCACCGTTTACGTCCGCACATCTAGCGGAGAAAAACCCGTTGGCTCATATCCTGGCAAGAGCGCCGAAGAGGCCCTTGCATACTTTGTACGCAAATTTGAAATGCTCGCCGCAGAGGTCGCACTACTTGCCGCTCGAATTAAAAGTGGCGCACTTGTCCCATCTGATGCCTACATCGCGGTAAAGAAACTTCGCGATCAAGTCAGAGAGCTCAATGCCGTTGGCGACTTGGATGCATTATCGGCCTCGGTCGAGCAGATTGAGCCTCTTATCGAAGGCCACCGCGAGGCATACGAGGCAAAGAAGGCTGCTGAAACGGCGGCAAAGAAAGCACGCCTTGAACAGATTTTAATTGAGAAGGAAAAGATAGTTGCTGAGGCCGAATCATTAGCTCAGTCAGAGTCATGGAAAGTTACCGGTGATCGCTTAAAGGTTTTGCTCGATGAGTGGAAGTCAGCTCCGCGCCTCGATAAGAAGGCAGATGCCGATCTCTGGAAGAGATTCTCCTCATCTCGAAATAAGTTTGATAAGCGCCGTCGTACACATTTTGCCGCCCTTGAGGCCGTGCAGAGTGTTGTCTCGGATGCTAAGAAGGCAATCATTACTGAAGCTGAATCACTTGCAACTTCTACTGAATGGGTACCGACTGCCAAGCGTTTCAAATCGCTTATGGATGCTTGGAAAGCTTCAGGACGTGGCAAGCCAAGTGATGATGCAAAGATGTGGGCAAGATTTAAAGCCGCACAAGATCAGTTCTTCACTGCTAAGAACGCTGATTTAGAAAAACGCGATGTCACGATGGCAACTAATCTGATTAAACGCGAAGAGCTCGTTATCTTAATTGAAGCCTTGCTGCCAGTGACAAATCTCGAAGAGGCAAAGAAGGCCTTGCGCGAGCATATGAATAGTTGGAGCAAAATCGGGATGACTCACCGCGATAAGCGCACATCCCTAGATGCTCGAGTGCACGCAGTTGAGAGCGTTATCAAAGAGGCAGAGGCTGCGCATTGGCGCAAGAGTGACCCTGCAGCCAAAGCCCGCGCCGAAGAGGTTGTTAAGCAACTGAGCGACTCGATCGAAAACTACGAAAAGGTAGCTGCAAAATCACAGGCCGCGGGGAATGCTAAAAAGGCGACCGAGGCTCTCGAATCTGCAGCTGCTAGAAAAGTATGGCTAGCCGAGGCGGAAAAGAGTTTGGCTGAGTTCAGCTAATTCAATTATTAGTTGTTCGATAGACGTCATAGACGCCTTCGATATTGCGCACGGCACCTAGGACTGCATCTAAATGCGTTGCATCGGCCATCTCAAAAGTAAAGCGCGAGAAGGCAGTGCGATCCTTAGATGTACTCACTGAGGCGCTCAATATATTTACATGCTGATCAGATAGTGTGCGAGTAACGTCGGCCAATAGCGATGCTCTGTCCAGAGCCTCAACTTGAATGTTTACCAGGAAGATAGAGCCCGCACCGATTCTCCAGGTAACTTTGACTACTCGGTCCGATTGATTAGTGAGCAAGTCATCGGCATTGACGCAGTCGCTGCGATGAATTGAAACTCCACTGCCCTTAGTAATAAAGCCCATAATCTGATCACCTGGAACGGGAGTACAGCAGCGAGCAAGCTTTACTAATACATCATCTGCACCCTCTACATCAACGGCGTTACTTGAGCGTCGCAAGGTAGGCGCTCGCGTTGGTAGCACATCCATCGTTGGCTCTGGATGCGAATCATCACCACCGAGGGCCACAACTAACTTATCAATAATCGAAGCGGCGGAAACATGGCCATCACCTACTGCCGAATACAGAGATTCGATATCGGAGTAATGCAGATCGTGAGCTAACTCGAGAAGTGAGTGGCCCGCAAATATTTTCTGCAACGGAAGACCAGCCTTGCGCATCTGACGTGCAATCGACTCACGCCCGGCATCGATCGCCTCTTCACGACGCTCCTTACTAAACCAGGCTTTAATCTTTGATCGCGCCCTTGGACTTTGAACAAAGTTAAGCCAATCCCGGCTCGGCCCCGCATGTTCGCTCTTATTCGTCACGATCTCAACAACATCGCCATTACTCAAACGTGATTCAAGTGGGACTAAACGGCCATTTACTTTGGCACCTGCGCAGCGGATTCCAACATCGGTATGAACTGAGAAGGCGAAATCGACCGGTGTTGAACCTGCAGGCAGAGCCACAACACTCCCCTTAGGCGTAAATACAAATACTTCTGGCGAACCCAAATCAAAGCGAAGAGCTTCTAAGAACTCAGATGGATCCTCGGTCTCCTTCTGCCACTCGTGTAACTGTCGCAGCCACAACATCTCAGGAGAAGTTTCGTTGTTTTCATGGCCCTGCTTATATTTCCAGTGGGCAGCGATACCAAATTCAGCACGTGAATGCATATCAAATGTACGAATTTGAATCTCAATTGCTTTACCAGTTGGACCAATAACCGTTGTGTGGAGCGATTGATACAGATTGAATTTTGGCATCGCTATATAATCTTTAAATCGTCCTGGCACCGGACTCCAACGTGCGTGAATCGAGCCAAGAACGGCGTAGCAATCGCGAACATCATCAACTAACACGCGAATTCCGACGAGATCGTAAATCTCATTAAACTCTCGGCCTCGCACCACCATTTTTTGATAGACCGAGAAGTAGTGTTTTTGACGTCCCGTGACGGTCGCATGAATCTCATCCTTAGCTAGATCCTGAGTTACCGTTTCGATCACTTGCTTAGTCAAAGAATCGCGTGAAGGTGAACGCTCTGCAACCAACCGTGAAATCTCTTCGAACTTCTTTGGCTCTAGAATCTCAAAAGATAGATCTTCAAGCTCCCATTTAATTGCGTTCATACCCAGGCGGTGAGCCAAGGGAGCATAGATATCTAACGTCTCTCGCGCTTTGCGTTCAGCGCTCTCGTGGGTGACGTATTTCCATGTTCGCGCATTATGCAATCTATCGGCAAGTTTTATTACGAGGACTCGAATATCACGCGACATTGCGATGACCATTTTGCGGACAGTCTCTGCCTCAGCCGTTGGGCCATATGTAAGTTTGTCTAGTTTGGTTACGCCATCAACGAGATTTGCAACCTCATCGCCAAAATCTCGACGAAGCTCTTTCAAAGAGTAGGGCGTATCTTCAACGGTATCGTGCAATAGAGCAGCTATTACTGTTTCAGTATTAAGGCCAAGCTCGGCCAAAATCTGAGCCACAGCAACTGGGTGAGTTATATAGCGCTCCCCCGATTTACGGAGCTGTCCTTCATGGGCTTTTTCGGCGATAAGAAAAGCCCGTTCAACATCTTCGCCCTTGCTTGTGGCGTGATTTTCCTTGAGCGCACTAATTACTGGTGCAATCAAAGTATCCACGTTAACTGCCTACTTGCGGCCTTTGCGCTTTGGTTGATTGCGTGGTCCGCGTACTTGACCCGGAGCATGAGCTACCGCCGCTGCTACTGGACTTGCGGTCAGTGTGCCTGGTCCACGTCCATTGACGCGCTTTGCAAGTGCGATCATCGCAGGCTCTTTTTCGCGAAGTTGAGCAAGCACTGGCGGTGCAATAAAGACCGATGAGTACGTACCAACGGCTAGACCAATGAAGAGTGCTAGCGAGAGATCTTTAAGTGTTCCGGCGCCAAGAAGTCCGGCACCTACAAACAAAATGGATCCAACTGGCAGCAGTGCGATAAGAGATGTATTAAATGATCTAACAATTGTCTGATTTACAGCCAAATTCGTAGCTTGTGAATACGTACTCTTTGAACTGGCGGTGATCGTGCGAGTATTTTCGCGAATCTTGTCGAAGACCACAACGGTGTCATAGAGCGAGTAACCAAGAATCGTTAAGAACCCAATCACCGTTGCAGGGGTGACATCAAAGCCGACGAGGGCATAGATTCCTACGGTGATAAAAACATCGTGTACAACTGCCACAATTGCCGCAACTGCCATCTTGGGTTCAAAGGCCATTGCAAGATAGAGCATTACGCAGATAAGAAATCCAATGAGGCCATAAAGCGCCTTACGAGTGATCTCTTTACCCCATGAAGGCCCAACTATTTGCGTATCAATTGATTCGACTGTTACTGAAAACTTTGATGCTAAGGCGTCTTGTACAGCATTATTTTGTGCCGCATCAAGGGCTGAAGTCTGAACACGGACCTTATCGGTACCAATATTCTGAACAATAATCTCTCCCGGAATGCCCACCGCATCAACGGCTGCACGTGCATCTTCAATCGATGCACCAGCTTTATTGACCGTAAAAGACGAACCACCTTTGAACTCGATACCTAAGTGAAGGCCCTGTAGCGATAGTGCTGCGATAGAGAGCAAGATGAAGAGTGCCGAAATTGAGTACCAACGACGGCGTCTGCCGATGAAATCGATAGATGTTTCACCGCGGTAAAGACGACCACCAATACCTGAGAGCTTTGACATTTACTTATGCCTCCTTTATTACTGGCAGGGTTCCGGTGCTTTTGGCTGAGAGGCCAGAAAGTGGGTGTCCCGAAGCGTAGAAGTTCAATCGGGCAAGAATTGTTACAAGAGGCTTGGTAAATGAGAAGACAACAATAAGGTCTACCAATGTTGTTAATCCGAGTGTGAAGGCAAAGCCGCGAACGCCACCGACTGCAAAGAAGTAGAGAAGAACAGCTGCGATAATGGAGACAAAGTCGGCGATAAGGATCGTATGCCGCGCACGCATCCAGCCAGTTTCAACGGCAGTTCTGAGAGTTCTGCCCTCTCTGATTTCATCTCGAATACGCTCAAAGTAGATAATAAATGAGTCGGCAGTAACACCGATTGCGACGATTGCACCGGCTATGCCCGCCAATGTCAATGTGAATCCGATCCACTTTCCAAGAAGTAGGAAGAGTAGATAGACGAGTGAGCCTGCTACTAAAAGCGAGCCAACTGTTACAAGACCTAGGCCGCGATAGTAGAGAAGGGAGTAAAGAAATACGAGGAGTAGTCCAAGACCACCGGCGATTAAACCGGCATTGAGTTGATCTGCGCCAAGTGTTGGTGAGATCTGTTGTACTTCGCCACGATCAAATGCAAGTGGCAGTGCACCATATTTCAAAACATTTGCAAGATCCTGTGCCTCAAGTTGTGTGAAGCTTCCAGTGATTTGGGCATTTCCAGATGGAATTGGCTCGGTAATCCGTGGTGATGAAACAACTAATCCATCAAGAACAATTGCCACCTGGTTAGTGGGCTCGGGCAAAGATGTTACGCGAGTGGTGAGTGCGCCAAAAGCAGTAGTGCCTTCACCATTAAATGTAAGACTTACATACCAAGCATTTCCGCCTTGAGTATCAATTCCAGCCGATGCCTTAGATATTTGACGGCCCAGAACTTCGGCTGGAGCTAAAATATATTTCGTGGTTCCTGCGCGATCACAGACTGCAATGGTGTCAGTCGGTGCATCCGTGCCAGTGCCTTTAAGGTTTGCTAATTTTGTGCAATCCAACGCTGCAAACTTTGCATTCAGCTCTGCGCTAATACCATTTATAGGCGTAGCGGCCGATCCAGCATCGACTGCTGCAGATCCAGCGGCAACGAAAGCTGAATCACTTGCAAGTACTTGGCGAAAACGTAGCTCTGCAGTCTGACCAACTAATTCAACGACGCGCCGTCCTGTATCTCCTGGAACAGAGATTACGATCTGACGATTTGTTCCACTACCTTGTGCGGCAACTTCAGATTCAGCGACACCCAAAGAGTTAACGCGTTGGCGAATAATTGAAACCGCTTGATCGATCGCCTCGTTAGTTACTTTTCCACTCTCACCGGGGGCGATACGTGGTTGGAGCGTGACAGAAGTTCCGCCTCGAAGATCAAGGCCAAGACGAACTGCCGTGGCGCCTTGTACAAAGACAAGGCCAAGCATTGCCACGAGTACTAGGGCCAAAATCGCCAATGAACGGGCGGGACGGCCAGTCATCTTTACGGGTTTAATTGTTGTAGACATAGAGGCAGAGTCTAGGCATCAATTGCAGGTGTGTCGAAAAGGGAGGCGAGTTGAGGAGGTGGTGTTCGTCCTATATGGGCAAAACCCATCGCCGTTGCCACCCGACCTCGCGGAGTTCGAGCCATAAAGCCATTTCTCACCAGGAATGGCTCGGCAACGGATTCAACGGT
>WLHG01000149.1 GCA_009702845.1 Actinomycetota bacterium | reverse complement strand
GTCAATATATTAATTACACCGGCAGGTACATCACTTGTCGCAATGACTTCTGCAAAACTCATCGCAGAAAGTGGGGCCTTGGTGCTCGCCAACACGATAACCGTATTTCCGCCGACGATAATCGGTGCAATCGCATCGATTAAACCGAGAAGCGATGGAAGCTCAGGTGCGATAGCTGCAATGACACCCATGCTCTCTGGAACGGTGAAGTTGTAGTAAGGGCCGGCGACGGGATTCAGGGCCCCAGACAATGATGAAAGCTTGTCGCTCCAACCTGCATACCAAACTAAACGATCAACAGAATCGGTAACTTCCTTTTCAGCCTTTAACTTTGTTACACCAGTTACCGTGACAATCTCATCTACAAACTGCGCGCGCCTGCCCTCTAGCATCTCAGCGATTCGATAGAGAATCTGCCCCTTGTTATATGCCGAAGCCTTATTCCAACCAGATTGTGCAGCGCGTGCTGCTACAACAGCATCTTTTAAATCTTTGCGAGATGCAAGACATGGGTTTGCGATGAAGCTTCCCTTTGCACTCTTAATCTCATAAGTACGGCCAGATTCAGTTCGTGGAAAGGCGCCGTTAATAAATAACTTATAAGTCTTCTTGACATCGATGCGATTACTCATGGCCGACCCCCTTCAAATATGCGCTTAAGCCATGTCGTCCACCTTCGCGACCCCAGCCAGACTCTTTGTATCCACCAAAAGGAGATGTTGGATCAAACTTATTAAATGTATTTGCCCAGATAACACCGGCGCGAAGTTGCTGGCTGGCCCACAAAATACGCGAGCCCTTCTCACTCCAGATTCCGGCTGAGAGACCAAAAGGAGTGTTATTAGCCTTATCTATCCCCTCTTGCGGGGTTCTAAAGGTGAGGATTGAGAGCACTGGCCCGAAGATCTCTTCGCGCGCGATGCGGTGAGATTGCGTAACGCCCGTAAAGATCGTTGGGGGAAACCAGAAGCCCTTTGCAGGCAGATCACATGGAGCACTCCAACGTTCGGCGCCCTCTGTATCACCCGTTGCCGAAAGATCACGGATTTTTAAGAGCTGCTCTTTGCTATTGATCGCACCTAAGTCGGTGTTCTTATCCATTGGATCACCAACACGGATCTTTGCCATCCGTTTCTTAAGTTTTTCTATTACTTCATCGGCGACGCTCTCTTGCAGAATTAGTCGAGAGCCGGCGCAACAGACATGGCCCTGATTGAAGAAAACTCCATTGATGATGCCTTCGATAGCTTCATCGATTGCTGCATCTTCGAAGATGATGTTGGCCGCTTTACCGCCGAGTTCGAGCGTTACGCTCTTGTGGGTTGGCGCAACCGCCCGGGCAATAATCTTGCCCACTTCAGTAGATCCTGTAAATGCAATCTTGTCGATGCCAGGATGATTAACAATTAATGCACCAGTTGATCCATCACCGGTAACAATATTTACCACACCTGCGGGAAGTTCTGCTTGTTGGCAGACTTCAGCAAATAGAAGTGCGGTGAGAGAGGTATTTTCGGCAGGTTTTAGAACGACCGTGTTGCCGGCGGCAAGTGCAGGTGCAACTTTCCATGCGAGCATCAACAATGGAAAGTTCCAGGGAATTATCTGTCCAGCAACGCCATGTGGCTTTGTAGAGGTTCCAAGACCCGCAAACTCTAATTTGTCGGCCCAGCCTGCGTGATAGAAAAAATGCGCCGCAGCTAATGGAACATCGACATCACGAGATTCACGGATGGGCTTTCCATTATCTAAAGTTTCAAGGACTGCAAACTCGCGAGAGCGCTCCTGCATAATGCGGGCGATGCGAAATAGGTACTTACCGCGCTCTTTGCCACTCATCTTTGACCACGTAGTTGTGTAGGCCTTACGTGCAGCTTTAACTGCTGCATCAACATCGGCCTTACCAGCCAGAGCAATCTGACTTAAAACCTCTTCAGTAGCTGGGTTTATGGTTGGAAAGTGATTGCTGCCTGTGACAAATTTCCCACCGATAAAGTGGCCATACTTAGGTTTAATGGAGACAACGGCCCGTGATTCAGGCGCTGGTGCATATTCAAAGCTCACTGTGTTCTCCATTAATCGATCGTTACGTAGGCAGGACTAGCGTAGTAGCCATCATCCATTTTCATGCGCTGCATTAATAAATCATTGAGCAGGGCGCTAGCACCGATGCGAAAGAGAGATGGCGTGAGCCATTCTGGGCCAGCAGTCTCATTGACTAGTACTAACTGCTTTATTGCATCCTTTGTATTTCTGATTCCACCTGCCGGCTTCACACCAATCCGTGTCTGTGTCATTTGGTAGAAATCACGCACCGCTTCAAGCATTACTAACACAACTGGCGCAGTAGCTGCAGGTGCAACCTTGCCAGTAGATGTCTTAATGAAGTGGGCGCCTGCGGCCATCGCTAGGAATGAGGCTTTGCGAACATTGTCGTAGGTGACGAGTTCGCCCGTTTCAAAGATAACTTTCAGATGGGCGCGCTCTCCGCAAAGTTCGCGGATTTTGACAATCTCATTAAAGACACCGATGTAGTCACCACTTAGAAAGGCCCCACGATCGATGACCATATCGATCTCAGATGCACCAGCATCGAGGGCATCTTGAGTATCCTGAATCTTTACCGCCATTGATGCTCGACCTGAAGGAAATGCCGTCGAGACTGCGGCGACACCAACATGGGCACCACCAATTAGATCTAGATGCTTGCGTGCGATACCAACCATGTCGTTATAGACACAGACGGCACCAACGCTTGGCACCGTTGCATCCGTTGGATCAGGGCGCACAGCCTTAGTACACAAAGCCTGAACTTTTCCTGGAGTATCGGCGCCTTCGAGAGTTGTTAAGTCAACCATTGAAATCGCAGTGTCAATCGCCCAGCGTTTAGAGGCTGCTTTGATACTTCGCGTCGCTAACATCGCTGCGCGCGCATCGGCACCAACTTGATCTACGCCAGATAGCGCACTGAGGTATTTCTTAAGGGATGCCTCAGTGCCATCTACTAAGCCGTAAAAACTCACGATAGTAATTCCTTCAGAGGTGCTCGTAATTGATCGAGAACGATTTGCGCCCGTGCTGCATCTTTTTCAATAACCTCAATGTAACACTTCATCTTTGCTTCGGTTCCGCTAGGACGAATAATTATTCTGATTGTTCCATCTAGCCAGATGCGAAGACCATCTGTTGGAGGCAAATCATCTGTAGGTTTTGCTAAATCATCGATAGATGTCACTACATGACCGGCGATCTCTGTTGGAGTTTTTGTGCGCAG
>WLHG01000148.1 GCA_009702845.1 Actinomycetota bacterium | reverse complement strand
TCGTAGCGAGAGATTTCCTCTAACTGAAATTTTGCAGTCTGACCAAACTCAGGTGGAAGAGTAAGAATCGGGGTCTCCGAATGCAGGGGAGAGGTTAAATCAATTACCTGGACTGCTCCAGATGCGAGCTCTTGTGCAAGAGCCGATAAGTTGGCCATTCATTTCTCCTTATTAGTGGTCGTGTGGGTCTCTTGGGTTCGAGCGTCTGGGCGAGATTAGCGCGCTTTTCTATAACTCACTAGTCCCCCCGCGATATGACGGTCGTCAAAATGGTGTGGACACTACGCTGGGCAACTGGCACAATAACCAAACTTGCTGGCCCACGCGGGTCAATTGCCCTTATGGATGGAGAGCCATGGCTGAGCGCTCGTTTGCCGCCGAGGTGAAGAAACTTCGTGTTGGTGAAGGTGAAGAGTTTCTTGGTGAAGGGATTCTGGCTGTAACAAAGGCGCTTCTCCAATCAGGCGTGGCATATGTCGGCGGATATCAAGGCGCACCTATTTCTCACCTCATGGATGTCCTTGGGGATGCTAAAGAGATATTAGATGAGCTTGGAATTCACTTTGAAAATAGCGCATCCGAGGCAACAGCTGCCGCCTCACTAGCCGCCTCAGTTCATTACCCGTTGCGCGGGGCGATAACTTTTAAGTCAACGGTTGGAACAAATGTTGCATCCGATGCTCTGGCTAACCTCTCATCAGGTGGTGTCACAGGTGGTGCACTCATAATTGTGGGCGAGGATTACGGCGAAGGATCTTCAATCATGCAAGAGCGCTCACACGCCTTTGCAATGAAATCTCAGATTTGGCTTCTCGATCCACGCCCTAATTTAACGGCCATTGTCGACGCAGTCGAAAACGGCTTCCAGCTTTCTGAGGCATCGAACTCGCCGGTTATGCTCCAACTTCGACTTCGCTCATGCCATTTGCACGGACGCTTTATTGCTAAAGATAATGTGCGCTCGCCATTTACGCTAAAAGAGGCGATGGAAAATCCACGCCGAGATACGAGCCGTATTGTTTTGCCTCCTGCCAGCTTCTTGCATGAGCAAGAGAAAATGACAAAGCGCTGGCCGGCAGCTGTGAAGTTTATTAAAGAGAACAAGCTTAATGAAGTCTTCTTTGATGGAACTCAGGACTTTGGCATCGTTATGCAGGGCGGTCTCTATAACACCGTCATACGTGCGCTTCAGCTTCTCGGCCTCTCGGATGTGTACGGAAACAGCAAGATTCCACTCTACATTCTCAATGTTACCTACCCAATAATCGATGATGAAGTTGTCGAGTTTGCAAAGAGCAAGAAGGCAATTCTTCTTGTTGAAGAGGGTCAGCCCGATTACATCGAGCAAAATATTCATGCCGTTCTTCGCCGCGCCGACATTGCAACAAAGCTACATGGCAAGGATTTCTTGTTACCTGCCGGCGAATACACTCCAGCTGCAGTTGTTAAAGGCATTTTAGAGTTTGTAAATAAATACGGTCCGCAGTTAATTGATAATGAGAATCTGCCTGCGCTAGTTCGTCCAGATGGTCAAAAGCCGAACTCAATATCTGCCGTGATTCCAGCGGAGGTAGTTCATGCTAGACCTCCATCATTTTGCACTGGTTGCCCAGAGCGACCAATTTTTACAGCCCTTAAGTTGGCAGAACGTGAAACTGGAAGCCACCATATCAGTGCAGATATCGGATGCCACCTATTTTCAATCTTGCCACCGTTTAATATCGGCGCAACCACAATGGGTTATGGCCTTGGCGCTGCTGGAGCTTCTGCTTTGAGCGATCCAGACAGTGATAAGAGAACGATTAGTTTTATGGGCGATGGCGGGTTCTGGCATAACGGACTCACTAGCGGTGTCGGCAACGCCGTGTTTAACCAGAGTGATGGCGTGATGATTGTGGTTGACAACGCCTATAGCGCTGCAACGGGTGGACAGGATCTGTTGTCTTCAACTGCTGAAAACACAATACGCTCGACGAAGCATCCAATTGAAAATGCTGTCAGAGGTATTGGCGTTAAATGGGTTAAGACAGTTCAAAATACTTATCGAGTTAGTGAGATGCGCGATTTAATGAAGGAAGCGCTGACAGGTAAAACTCGTGGGCCTAAAGTTATCATCGCTCAGAGTGAATGCACATTAAATAAACAGCGTCGAGTTCGTCCGGAAATCGCTGCACGAGTTAAAGCTGGAAAGCGTGTCGTCAAAGAGCGTTTCGGAATTGACCCTGACACTTGTACTGGTGATCACTCATGTATTCGACTTAATGGTTGTCCTTCATTAACAATTGCACCTAATCCCGATTCAATGCGCAAGGATCCAGTCGCAACGATTCTTCATTCATGCGTGGGTTGCGGACTCTGTGGTGAAGCGGCCCAAGCGGCAGTTTTGTGTCCATCTTTCTACCGCTCTGAGATCATCAGCAATCCAAATCTCTGGGATAAAAGCAAGCTAAAGATGCGCAATATTTTTATCGGCTTCCTACAAAATGGAATTGAACGACGCTTAGAGGGCATTAATGTCTAGTAAAAAAGAGTTTACAAAAACCACTAGGCCAATAACCATGGCGATTTTAGCTATGGGTGGAGAAGGCGGTGGAGTACTTGCCGACTGGGCCGTTGATATGGCAGAACACTGTGGTTATTTCGCACAAACAACTTCGGTTCCAGGTGTTGCACAGCGCACCGGAACGACTGTTTACTATCTTGAATTCTTTCCACAAATTGCAGGGGAGATGAAAGAGCCAGTCCTCAGCACAATGGCGGCCCCCGGAGAAGTAGACATCGTTGTTGCCTCAGAGCTCATGGAGTCTGGCCGAGCAGTTCAACGCGGCTTTATTTCAAAAGAGATCACAACGCTTATTACTTCAACTCACCGCGTCTATTCAATGACTGAGAAAATTGCACTTGGTGATGGTCGGGTTGATTCTGACGTCTTACTAGAGTCGTCACGAAATGCTGCAAAAGTTTTCATCTCAGGAGATTTCGCCAAAGTTGCCGAGTCCACGAAAAGTCTAATCTCTGCCGCTCTGTATGGCGCGCTAGCGGCTAGCGGGGCGCTTCCATTTGAAAAGGCTGATTTTATCGCCTCAATCGAGCGGGCCGGTGTTGGAGTTGCTAATTCGATCAAAGCTTTCGAGAGCAGTTTTGAGATTGCCATGCAATGTATTTCACCGACACCGAAAATCGCCAGCGTTGATATCTCAATAGGTTTAAAGCCACGAGATGTCTCAACGGGGCCAGTGAAGTTATCACCGCAAGAAGAGCTGGCAATAATTAATAATCCAAAGAGCGTAGTTGGTTTTAAGTT
>WLHG01000147.1 GCA_009702845.1 Actinomycetota bacterium | reverse complement strand
CGATAGCGCTGACTTCAGGTAACCTCTCCCACGGAGGGCTCGCATAGCGGCCGAGTGCACCGGTCTTGAAAACCGGCAAACGAAAGTTTCGTGGGTTCAAATCCCACGCCCTCCGCCAGTTTTCTTTGTATGTGGCTGAGTTCATAGCCATTAAGCGTGGATTTTAATGGCCGTATTTTCTCGGCAAGAGGACACTAACCCCTAGTGATTTACCCAAATCAATAAGGCTGGGGGCTAGCAATGTCAGGTGTCTTTTCACCAAGTAGAGCGAAGATTAAAGAGCGCACTCTGCGCACCGATAAATGGTGGTTACAGCCAGCTATAACTTTCGGAGTTCTCTTCTCATTCGTCATATATGCGACGCTTCGAGCCTTTGAAAATAAATACTATTTCGCAGAGCCTTTAATCTCACCGTTCTATTCACCTTGTTTATCTACATCCTGTGAACCGGGAAGCGCACTATCAATATTTGGCCAACCATTTAATAATAAGTATTTCGGTATTGGAATTTCGCCAGCGCTGTTCATTTTGATCTTCCCACTCGGTTTTCGCATGACGTGTTACTACTATCGCAAGGCTTACTACCGTGCATTTTGGATGTCACCACCTGCATGTGCAGTTGCCGAGCCTCACACAAAATACACCGGTGAAACTCGCGCACCTCTTATCTTGCAAAATAGTCACCGTTGGTTCTTTTACGCGGGTCTGGTTTTCAATGTAATTTTAACGTGGGACACAATCCTGACATTTAGAAATGGCGACAAAGAGTGGGGCCATATGAGTGTTGGAACACTCGTATTCTTATTCTCGACAACGATGTTGTGGTTCTATTCACTCTCATGCCACACATGTCGCCATACACTTGGCGGTCGCTTAAAGCACTTCTCAAAACATCCAGTGCGCTATAAAGCATGGACAATTGTTTCGGCGTTAAATCACAAACACCCAACATTTGCTTGGATATCACTCTTCGGAGTTGCTAGTGCCGATATTTACACCCGCGCGGTTGCATCTGGTGCAATCACTAACTTCTACTTCTTCTAAAGGGATTTGATTATGAGCGAATTAGAGCGTCACTCTTACGACGTACTTGTTATTGGTGCAGGCGGAGCAGGTTTACGCGCCGCAGTCGAAGCACGCGAAGCGGGCTTACGTGTTGCCATCATCTGTAAATCCCTTTTTGGTAAGGCCCACACAGTTATGGCTGAAGGTGGCGCTGCGGCATCGATGGGTAACGTCAACGACAATGACAACTGGATGGTTCACTTTCGCGACACTATGCGAGGGGGCAAATTCCTCAATCATTTCCGCATGGCCGAGCTACACGCCAAAGAGGCACCAGATCGCATTTGGGAGCTAGAGACCTGGGGCGCACTCTTTGACCGCACGAAAGAAGGAAAGATTTCACAGCGCAACTTCGGTGGTCATGAATACCCACGCCTTGCACACGTTGGAGATCGCACAGGACTAGAACTCATCCGCACAATGCAACAAAAGATTGTTGCGCTCCAACAAAAAGATGGAGAGCAGTATGGATCGATGGAGAGCAACATCAAAGTCTTCGCCGAACTAACTATCACCGATATTTTGAAAGAGAACGGAAAAGTTTCAGGCGCCTATGGTTATTGGCGCGAAACTGGCTCAGAGGTTTTGTTTGAAGCGCCAACTGTAATTATCGCAACAGGTGGAGTTGGAAAGACTTTTAAAATTACTTCAAACTCATGGGAAGGCACTGGCGACGGACATGCATTAGCTCTTAAAGCCGGCGCAAACTTAGTTGACATGGAGTTCTTGCAGTTCCATCCAACTGGAATGGTATGGCCGCCATCAGTACGCGGAATTTTAGTTACCGAATCAGTGCGTGGTGAAGGTGGAGTTTTGACTAACTCTGTTGGAGAGCGCTTTATGTTTAAGTACATCCCTGATGTATTTAAAAGTATTTACGCCGACAATGAAGCAGAGGCCGATCGTTGGTATACAGATCAAGACAACAACCGCCGCCCCCCTGAGTTGTTACCTCGCGATGAAGTTGCGCGCGCAATTAACAGTGAAGTTAAAGCTGGACGCGGTACCGAGCACGGTGGCGTGTTCCTAGATGTCTCAAAGCGCTTATCTGCAGAGATTATTAAGAAACGCCTTCCATCGATGTGGCACCAGTTCTATGAACTTGCCGGTGTTGATATTACAAAAGAGCCGATGGAAGTCGGTCCAACATGTCACTACGTCATGGGCGGAGTAGAAGTAGAACCTGATACTGCAGCAGCTATTGGAGTGCCAGGGCTCTTTGCCGCAGGTGAAGTCGCAGGCGGAATGCACGGCTCAAATCGTTTAGGCGGCAACTCACTTACCGACCTCTTGGTCTTTGGTCGACGCGCTGGAATAGGCGCGGCAGAGTACGTAAAGAGCAACGGAAAGAACCCCGTAAGCGATGCGGCGATAAAGGCTGCCGCAGCAAAGATTCAGGCACCGTTTGATCGCGTCGGTGGTGAAAACTCTTACGCCCTGCATGCAGAGCTTCAAGAGGTTGCCCATAACTTGGTTGGCATTATCCGTACAGCCAGTGAATTAGAAGATGCGATCGCAAAGATTGCAGAGATTCGAGTTCGCAGTGCAAATGTCTCAGTAAGCGGGGGACGTAAATTTAATCCCGGCTTCCATTTAGCTTTTGATTTAGACAACATGTTGTTAGTTGCCGAATCAACTGCGAAGTCAGCGATTCGTCGCAAAGAATCACGCGGTGGTCACACTCGTGATGATTTCCCAGGAATGAATAACAAGTGGCGACAACTCAATCACATCTCATCTTTTGATGGAACTCAGGTAAATGTTCGCGAGCAAGCACTTCCATCACTTCCAAAAGAACTCTTCGACCTTTTTGATGTTCATGAGTTGGAGAAATACATGACACAAGAAGAAATCGCGAAAGGCGGTTCCAACTAATGGCACGCATGATTAATCTTCGTATTTGGCGTGGTGATTCAACTGATGGCGCACTTCAAGATGTTCAAGTGGAGGCCAACGAGGGCGAAGTAGTCCTCGATGTAATTCATCGCGTACAAGCAACACAGATGGGTGATTTAGCTGTTCGCTGGAACTGCAAAGCTGGCAAGTGCGGTTCTTGTTCAATGGAGATTAACGGAAAGCCACGCTTAGCCTGTATGACTCAGGTCGCCGCGTATGAGAATGAAGAGACAATCACGGTTACGCCACTTCGCGCATTCCCAGTAATAAAAGATCTAGTCACGGATGTATCTTTTAATTACAAGAAGGCGATGGAGATTCCCGCATACGCACACCCTGCCGAGTTAGCACCGG
>WLHG01000146.1 GCA_009702845.1 Actinomycetota bacterium | reverse complement strand
TACGGTTTAACTGTAAAAGATGAGCGCCGGTCACTAGAAATCGCCAGCGAGATTACCGATGAAACAACTTTTCTTGGCGCACATGTTGTTCCGGTTGAATATAAAGATTCACCTAAGGATTATGTTGATTTAGTCTGCGGGCCAATGCTTGAAGCCGTGCAGCCTTACGCAAAGTGGATCGACGTTTTCTGCGACAAAGGAGCCTTTGCCGTCGATGATGCGCGCAAAATACTGAAAGCTGGAATTGCTAAAGGATTGTTGCCGCGGATTCACGCCAACCAATTACAAGAGGGTGCTGGCATACGTCTTGGCGTTGAATTAGATGCAGCATCAGTTGATCACGTTTCACATGTGAGTGAAAAAGACATTGAGTTACTTTCTAAGTCCAAGACCGTTGCTACATTATTGCCAGGTGCTGAGTTTTCAACGCGATCGGCATATCCTGATGTGCGCCCATTACTTGAAGCCAGCATCACGGTAGCCCTTGCTTCGGACTGCAATCCAGGTTCGTCATACACAACGAGCATGGCATTTATCATCGCCGTTGCCGTTCGCGAGATGCATTTTTCTCCTGAGCAAGCGATCTGGTCGGCCACTATGGGCGGTGCCAAAGCACTGCGCCGCACAGACATCGGTCATTTAGTAGAGGGTGCACGTGCTGATTTCCAGATTCTTAACGCACCATCGTATATTCACTTGGCATATCGCCCTGGTGTTAACTTAGTAGAACAGGTTTGGCGAAATGGCCTCCAACTCATCTAGAACAATTACGCTCTCGACTTCCGGCGTCACATTCGACGATGTAATTTCCGTTGCTAGATACGGCGCACAAGTGGTTCTTTCACAAACTGCAATCGATGCCATGAACACAACGCGCAGTTTTATTGAGGGATATGCCGCTGGTGGTGTACCGGTTTACGGCGTATCAACTGGCTTTGGAGCCCTTGCTAACCGTCATATCGATGTTAAAGACCGTGTTCAGCTGCAGAAATCTCTGATTAGATCCCATGCAGCAGGAGTGGGGCCAGCAATTGAACGCGAAGTTGTGCGTGCACTGATGTTTTTACGCCTTCGCACAATGGCATCGGGGCGTACTGGCGTACGTGTTGCTCTGGCACAGACCTATGTTGAGTTTCTAAATAAAGGCATCACACCAGTTGTTCCAGAGTTTGGATCATTGGGATGTAGCGGCGATTTAGCACCTCTTTCACATTGCGCACTTGCGTTGATGGGTGAAGGTCGTGTCCATGATGCAAACGGTGTTGAAATGCCAACGATGCAGGCCTTAGATGCTGCGGGGATTAAGCCGATTGAACTCGAAGCAAAAGAAGGCCTAGCTTTAATTAATGGCACCGATGGCATGCTCGGAATGTTGATTATGGCCTGCGCCGATTTAGAGCACTTGTGTGCAGTAGCCGATATAACAACGGCGATGAGTATTGAAGGCCTGCTCGGTACAGACCGCGTCTTTGCGCCAGATTTACATGGACCACTTCGACCACAAGTTGGTCAAAGCGTAAGTGCGGCCAACATATATGCCATGTTAAAAGGTTCAGGAATCGTTGCCTCGCACTTGGAAAATGACTCACGCGTACAAGATGCTTACTCACTTCGTTGTGCGCCGCAAGTAAATGGTGCGGTACGCGACACGATTTCTTATGCATCAACTATCGCCGCCCGTGAGTTAGCCAGTTCGATTGATAATCCAGTCGTTATGCCCGATGGTCGCGTTGAATCAAATGGCAACTTTCATGGAGCACCTGTTGGTTATGTTCTAGATTTTCTTGCAATCGCTGCAACGGATTTAGGCTCAATGGCCGAGCGCCGAACTGATCGTGCATTAGATCAACACAGATCTGCAGGCCTGCCACCCTTTCTGGCACATGATCCAGGCGTTGATTCAGGGTTGATGATTGCCCAATACACCCAAGCCGGACTGGTTAGTGAGAACAAGCGTCTGTCGACCCCAGCCAGCGTTGATTCAATTCCATCCTCTGCGATGCAAGAAGATCACGTTTCTATGGGCTGGTCGGCCGCGCGCAAGCTACGCAAAGTTGTAGAAAACTTAGCTCGTATTTTAGCTATTGAGCTAGTGACATCGGCTCGAGCAATCGAGTTTCGCGAAGGCTTAACACCATCACCTGCAACAGCGCGAGTGATCAAAGAGCTACGTAAAACCGTGCCAGGTGTTGGACCCGATCGCTTCTTATCTCCAGAGCTTGAAGCTGCGACAACTCTTGTTAGTTCAGGTGCAGTTTTAACGGCTGCTAAAGAGGTTGTAACAAGCCTTATCTAGATGCAAAACCGCTAGCGGCCTCTAACACAAGCAAAGCGGCAAGACGGACAGTGCGTTGATCTGGTGTATCTAGCGCGGCATCGATTTCAGTAATATCGATTGCACGCACCCGCTTATCGGAAGCTAACAAAAATGCAGCTTGTCGCAGTTCATCGGCAGTTATTCCGCCGGGCATTGCTGCCGGACATGCCGGTACAACGGATCGATCACATACATCCACATCTAAATCAACATAAATCTCGCGTCCCCCAAGTCCGGCAATATCTAAAGCACGTTTGACGACCTCTGCCATTGAGTGCGTGCGCAAATCTGCACGGGAGATAACGGTAATTCCATTCTCTTTGGCACGGCTTGCATATTCGGCGCTATTTGCAAAGTCGGCAATTCCGATTTGGACGATATTTTTGCCAGGCAAGCCCGCTTGAACTAACTGCCACACGGGGGAGCCATTCGAATCACCATCGCGCAGATCATGGTGGGCATCAAAGGTAATCAGACCTATGTTAGATAAATCTGGCCACAAACAAGATGCCACCGAATAAGTTATTGAATTATCTCCGCCAAGTGCCACAACTAATTTATGAACGCTCAATAAACCGTGGACGGCCTCGTTTACTCGTTCTCGCCCCTGCGTGCCATCGGGAGATGGCACATCACCTAAGTCAGTAAAAGTATTTCCAACCAAATCGATATCTGCCGAAGTAGAGAAAGTTGAGTAACGGGCCAACGCACTTCTAATTGCGTCAGGTGTTAAATGTGCATTCGTTGCCGAAATGGAGCTCTCATGTGCCGGCACGCCAATGAGTGCAATATCTGCTGTGGTGTTAGGACCTAAAAACAAAGTATTTGCACGCACCCACTTAGGGTCATGAGGCAAAGCTGCTGCAGACATGGGTTTATCGTACGGGGATATCTTTCGATAGTATTGCCCTTAAGAAGAGTCGCCCGGATCACCGCGTTGCCGCTAGTTCGCTAGCTGTACCGAGGAAAGTCCGGACTCCATAGAGCAAAGTGGTGGGTAACGCCCACCCGG
>WLHG01000145.1 GCA_009702845.1 Actinomycetota bacterium | reverse complement strand
TGAATTCTGCTAATTTCAATGCAGGCCGATTAATTGGCCCAGCGGTATCAGGAGTGCTGATTGCCGCTTTTGGAACTGGCCCCTCCTTTATTATCAATGGAGTCTCATACCTTTTCGCAATTGTGGCGCTTTTAAGCCTCAATGAAAAAGAGTTCTTTCATCAAGATAAACCAAAGACTATGACGAATGTGCGAGAGGGTCTGCGCTATGCCTTAAAGCGTCCAGATATTTACGTTGTCATGCTCATGGTATTTTTCCTTGGAACTTTTGGTCTTAACTTTCAAATCTTTAATGCGCTAATGGCCACGAAAGAGTTTCATAAGGGTCCAGCATCCTACGGTTTGCTTGGAACATTTGTAGCAATCGGCTCCTTTTCAGGTGCAATTGCTTCAGCTCGATTGGAGAGATTTCGACAAACCCGTTATGTAATTCTCTCCGGCGGCGTTTTTTCTACTGCCGTAATTATTCTTTCCGTCATGCCAAATTATTTGGCGTATGCATTGTGGCTACCAGTATGCGGAGTTTCGGCTCTAACAACAATGATTATGGCTAATTCAATTGTTCAAGTAAATAGTGATCCAGCAATTAGAGGCCGCATCATGGGGATTTATTTGCTTATTTTTATGGGTGGCACACCAGTAGGCTCCCCGCTAATTGGAGTTATGGCCGAAGTAGTTGGTATCCGACAAACGGTGGCTGCATGTGGAGTAATCGCATTACTTGCAACTTTAGTTATTTGGTTTAAATATAGAGATAAAGTTAGCGTTCCTGAAGATATAAGCGTTGCAGCTGTATTAAAGCGCGCTGATGCCGATCATAATAATTAGCCCAAAGAGCACAACCAAGGTCACAATTCTGCGTGTTTTATAGCTCATTGAGTAGCGCCTTTTCTGGATGCGAGGGAATTAACTTTACAATAGCAAATGAGATAGCGATCAATATTGGAACCATAATATATGCCCGAGATATGCCGAAGTTATCGCCTAGCACGCCTAGCAAGAATGGTGCTGCGGCAATTGCTATACCAGCGGCCAGTGAAGTTTGACCTATAGCAAGATCTGGGCGGTTATCACTAAATGAGATTAAGCGAATCGAAGCAAGAGCAAACTGGATTGAAACTCCAAGACCGATTACAAATAGGGCTATCGCACTAATAAACATAATGTGCGATAGCCAAAAGACTACAAAGCCAATGAATTGCACAGCAATCGAAATCAAAAATTGAGTATCTAGAGTGAAGCGCTTCAGTAAGCGCCCGCTGTACCAACGACCGACGGCCATACCAACACCTAAGCCAACTAGTGCAACAGTTGAAATCGCTGCGGTCGAACCCACTCGATCCTTTAGTAACGCTGCAGCCCAAAAGGAGACTGCGAACTCGCTAGAGATACACGCGACAAATCCGATCCATGAAATCCAAAACCTACCTGACAATCTTCCTCTCTGAGGTCCTGCTTCATCGGGGACGTGATCATCGACATCTTTATTGCGAGCTATTAAAAACAGGGCCAAAGCCACCGGAATGGCCATTAAAAGACCGATTCGCCAAAAACTTGGAAAGAAAATGGCAATACCACCGATTAATGCCGTTCCCGAAATAAAGCCAACGGAAGAGATTCCATTTGCTTGTGGGATTGCCACTGCAGCGGCCTTCCCATAGTGGTGTGACAGGGAGGTCATCGCGTTGTTAATGATCATTGAGGTTCCAAAACCGGTGATTAATGTGGCCGGCAGAGTTAAAACAACTGGTGGAAAAATCACGAACATTGTTAAGCCGGTGCTAAATATTGCAAGACCAATCCAGCCAGCGCGGCTACGGCCAAAGCGGTGGGCGATATGTGGGTTGGCATACCCCGCACCAATTGCCGCAATTCCCATTGCCGTCCCGTGTAGTCCGGCGACAGTTAATGACGTACCTTGATCTGCCCGCAGTAAAGATTGTGCAGGACCAAAGCCCCCTAAGTAGAAGTTAACAATTGCTGTTTGAGTGGCAGTAACCCAGAAGAGTCGGTCGCGATGAAAACTCCTTGACATCCTCTAGAGCGCCGCAACCGCATAGTCGATGCACGCAGTAAGTGCTTCAACATCGGAAGGGTCCACTGCAGGGAACATTCCGATTCGTAGCTGATTCTTACCTAACTTACGGTACGGCTCGGTATCAACAATCCCATTTGCGCGAAGGACTGCAGCAATCTTGGTCGCATCGATGGATTCATCAAAGTTAATTGTGCCGACAACGTTAGATCGCATTGAGGGATTTACAACGAATGGAGTTGTATAACTAGTTTTCTCCGCCCATGAATACAAGATGTTAGCTGATTGTGCACTTCGGCCAGCAGCAAATGCAAGACCTCCGCCGGCATTCATCCATTCAATTTGCTCTGCCAACAAGATTAAAGTTGTGACAGCTGGTGTGTTGTACGTCTGGTCAAGACGTGAGTTTTCAATAGCAATAGTTAGATCAAAGAAGGCAGGAATCCAACGGCCGCTGGCTTTAATAGATTCAACGCGTGCGATTGCCGCCGGACTCATTATTGCAATCCATAAGCCGCCATCGGATGCAAATGATTTCTGAGGCGCGAAGTAATAAGTATCAAACTCTTTCGGATCAACCAATAAGCCGCCAGCAGCACTCGTTGCATCGACAACAACAAGCGCCCCATCGACACCAGCTGGGCGAAGGATTGGCATTGAGACGCCCGTACTTGTTTCATTGTGGGTCAGTGCATAGACATCAATTCCAGCTTCGGCCATAGGCGTTGGATGCAATCCAGGCTCAGATGTAATGAGCGTTGGCTGGCCTAAGAAAGGCGCCTCTTTTGCCGCCGATGCGAATTTAGATGAAAATTCGCCGAAGACTAAGTGTTGAGAACGCTCTTGGATTAAGCCGAGCGTTGCAATATCCCAGAATGCTGTAGATCCGCCGTTGCCGAGAATGACTTCATAGCCATCGGGAAGATTAAAAAGCGTATGGAGGCCATCGCGAACCCGCTTTACTACATTCTTTACCGGCTTCTGACGGTGAGATGTACCGAGAATTAAATCTGCACCCATTGAAAGTGCGGCTAGAGACTGAGGGCGAATTTTCGAAGGACCACAGCCAAAACGTCCATCGACGGGCTTAATGTTTGCCGGGATTATTATCTCTGCGCTCATTAGGCGAGTTTATGGGTAGTAGCGACCTATCACCCAATCAGCGCCAGCGTTAAGCCGTTCATAGCGCAATCGATCATGCATCCGTGAATAACGCCCCTGCCAAAATTCGATTGCAAGCGGCGTAACGCGGTATCCGCCCCAATGCGGTGGACATGGAACGTGACTTCCCTCGGGCCACTTTTCAGAGGCACCCTGAAATCTCTGATCTAACTCTTCGCGTGAGGCAAGTGGGGCAGATTGATGGCTAGCCCATGCACCAATCTGTGATGA
>WLHG01000144.1 GCA_009702845.1 Actinomycetota bacterium | reverse complement strand
TCGCGCCTGAATTTACTTGTCGTGCAGATATTAATTATTTCACTCATGGTCGCACTTTTTGGGCGATTATTTTATTTACAAATAGCCGCAGGTCCTAAGTACCGTGATGCAGCGTTGAGCATTCAGAGCCGTGATGTCGTATCACCAGCCAATCGAGGGCTAATTGTCGATTCATCAGGGGTGCCGTTAGCCCTTAATAAGGTAGGTCTTGCAATTACTATTGATCGAATCGCTATTGATAAGCAGCCCGATAAAGGCGTAGACGTGATGCTTCGCTTGAGTAAGTTATTAAAACTTCGCTACAGCGATATCTATCGAAATACTCGTCTATGTGGAGAGCTCCCCAAAGGTCAAAGAGCAGGTTGCTGGACGGGCTCACGCTACCAACCGATTCCTATTACTAAAGAGGCCGATCCAGATATTGCCTTACAGATTGTTGAGCGCTCAGATCAATTTCCTGGAGTAGATGCTCAGCCCGTAGCGATTCGAAACTATCCGGGAATTGTTGGAGTCAATGGCGCTCATGTTCTCGGTTATGTTGGTCCATTGACCGAGAGCGATCTCTCCCGTGACAATGGCAAGCAGTATTTCAGAAGCGAAACAATTGGTAAGTCAGGATTAGAGATTACCTATGATGAGTATTTGCGCGGCACACCGGGAATTCGAACCTTAATTGTTGATCGTAAAGAGGCGATTACATCTCAAGGCAAAAATACTGCGCCGATCCCAGGTAATCATTTGGTGACATCCTTAGATGTGCGCCTGCAAGCGGCAGTCGAAGTTGCATTGGCCGATGCAGTAAAACGCGGACGGGCAAATGGCTACACATCTGATTCTGGGGCAGCCGTTGTTATGGATGTTAGAAATGGACAAATACTTGCGATTGCCTCCTACCCAACCTATGACCCCAACGCTTTCGAAAAGGGTTTAACGGTTGAGCAGGCTTCAGATCTTTACAGCGAGAAGAAGGCAGTCCCTGCACTCTCACGTGCACTCCAAGGTCTGTACGCGCCAGCTTCCACTTTTAAATCTGTCTCGGTTATTGCAGCTGCAGCTGCCGGTTATAACTTAAGCGCCTCCTATAACTGTCCTGCCGAAGTACAGGTGGGAGATCGCGCATTCCAAAACTTTGAAAGCAGATCTCAGGGCACGATGAGTTTAAAGAAAGCAATCGCGGTCTCATGCGACACAATCTGGTATCGAATCGCCTTTGATGAGTGGCTACGCGATGGTGGACTACGTCCAAAGTCGAATCCGAATGACTACTTCTTTAAAGCCGCGCAGAGCTTTAATATCACACAAAAAACCGGCATTGATTTACCTTCTGAATCCTCATCTCGCCTGGCCGATCGCGACTATAAAAAGAGTTGGTACCAACAGAACAAAGATTTCTACTGTAACTATAAAGATCGTGCAACCAAAGCTCAACAGACTCCCTTCTTGGTTTTGCTGGCAAAGGAGAACTGCGTTGACGGAGACAAGATTCGCGCCGGTGATGCCGTTAACTTCTCAATTGGCCAGGGCGATACGGTTGTAACGCCTCTTAAACTGGCACAGATGTATGCAGCCATTGGAAACGGCGGAACAATTTGGCAGATGATGATTGGAAAGGCGATTGTTACAACTGATGGAACAGTTATAAAGAAAATGAGTGCGAAGAAGCTAGGTTCGTTGACAGCTTCATCTGCAACTTTAAACTTCCTGCACGGCGCTCTTCGTGAAGTAGTGGTTTCAGGAACAGGAGCAGGGGCCTTTGCAGGTTTCCCGGTTCCAGTCAGTGGCAAGACTGGAACGGCCGAAGTATTCGGTCGTAATCTAAATGGTTCGCTCAAAGACAATACATCGTGGTTTGCCTCGTATGCACCGACTAACCGTCCCCGATATGCAGTTGTCATGATGGTCAGCCAGGGCGGATTTGGTGCATCGACATCGGGAGTGGGCGTTAGAAAAATCTATGAAACCATATTTGGAGTAAAGGGAAATAAGGTTATACCCGGTGCTGCGATTTTCCCTGCTGGAAAGCCACCCACTAAACTTCCTAAGATTTCTCCTGCAACGAAGCCAAAGGTGGCGCCATGAGCCAGATATCTGCGCGTCAACGCCTATATCGCCGCAGCCGTTCCTCAATTTTCCATGGCTTCGATCCCGTACTAACTATTGCAGTTGCGCTCTTACTCATCATTGGCACCTTGTTGGTCTATGCCGCAACCCGTGACTGGTATGCGCGCAATGGTTTAGATCCTCAGTACTACTTAAAGCGCCACGTGATTAACATTGCAATAGGCGTGCTACTTGCCTATGGCACAACAGTTATTGACTATCGATTGCTGCGCGCATACACCCCAATTTTCTGGGGCTTAGGAGTTTTAGGGTTGGCAATAGTTTTAATTCCAGGCCTTGGCAGCACCGTTAATGGTGCCCGTGCATGGATAGCGCTTCCTGGTGGATTTCAGATTCAGCCGGCAGAGTTGGCCAAGATCGCCATAATAATTGGAATGTCGATGTTGCTATCAGAGCGCACGCATGACAGCGATGAACCGAATTCACGCGATGTACTTCAGGCGCTAGTTGTTGCAGCTATTCCAGTCCTGCTCATTATTTTACAACCTGATATGGGAACGGTCTTTATTATTAGCGCATCAGTTGTCACCATCATCGCAGTCTCAGGTGCACCTTCACGGTGGGTGGCAGGGCTTTTGATTGTTGCAGTTTTAGGGGCAGTCGTTGCTACTAAGACGGGCGTGATTAGTGAGTACCAACTTAATCGTTTGCAAACATTTGTTGACCCCACTGCAGATACACAAGGTGCTGGATATCAACTACGACAAGCACGTATTACTGTCGGATCTGGTGGATTAATTGGTACTGGATTATTTAAAGGTCCACAAACAAATGGTCGATTTGTTCCAGAGCAGCAGACCGACTTCATCTTTACCGTTGCAGGAGAAGAGCTTGGCTTCTTAGGAAGTGGATTAATTATCTTTCTCTATCTTCTGATATTAATGCGGGCTTTTTCTATCGCTCGAAGAACAAGTGATCCATTTGGTCGATTAATGACAACGGGTGTTATCGCCTGGTTCTCCTTTCAAATCTTTGAAAATATCGGCATGACGCTCGGACTTATGCCGATGACCGGTGTGCCGCTTCCATTCATCTCATATGGTGGCTCTTCCATGTTTGCGACTTTGATCGGATTTGGCCTCTTGCAGAACGTTCATGCGCGCTCAAAAGGCTAAATTCGAGGAATGAAGTAGGCAATTTCGCCCTCCTCTGCCATACTTGGGCCAATAGTTCAGCGCGGCTCGCGAATCCTTCGCGGCAAAAGCCCAGCGCGGACAGGTAAGAAAAAACCTAAACGGGGATTTTTTTAACATTAGAGCGTTTTTAACAGACGCATAGAGGATTTGGTGCCATGGCGATTGAGCCTA
>WLHG01000143.1 GCA_009702845.1 Actinomycetota bacterium | reverse complement strand
TGACCTTGAGAAGGCTCTTTCGGCTGGAACTGCGTTGGCTGCAAAGTGTGTTGCAACAGTTGGGGCGCGCCCTCCCCTGAATTAACCCATGTAGTTGGCACAATCTCCCCCATGGCAAAGACACCGACGAAGAGCAAGGCTAAGAAACCAACTGGTCCAAAACCTGGAGAGTATCCAGGCAAGATCGTTGATATCGATGTCTCCAAAGAAGTATCTGAATCATTTCTTGAGTATGCATACTCTGTAATTTATTCTCGCGCTCTACCTGATGCACGTGATGGATTAAAGCCCGTGCATCGCCGCATTCTTCATCAGATGGCCGATATGGGTCTGCGTCCAGAGCGTGGACATGTAAAGAGCGCACGTGTTGTCGGTGAAGTTATGGGTAAGTTGCACCCGCATGGTGACTCTGCAATCTATGACGCACTTGTTCGAATGGCGCAATCATTTTCAATGCGCTTGCCGCTCATCGATGGTCATGGAAATTTTGGATCACTCGATGCCGGACCTGCCGCGATGCGTTATACCGAAGCCCGCCTTGCATCTGCTGCAATGGCGATGGTTGCCGAAGCCGATGAGGACACCGTTGATTTCGGTCCTAACTACGATGGTCAACTGTCGGAACCGCTAGTACTGCCTGCTGCATATCCCAACCTGCTTGTTAATGGTGGCTCTGGAATCGCAGTTGGAATGGCTACGAATATGGCCCCCCATAACTTAGGCGAAGTTATCGCTGCAACTAAGTTCTTGATTGAAAATCCAACGGCCACTCTTAAACAGCTTATGAAATATATTCCAGGTCCAGATTTTCCAACGGGTGGCGAGCTAGTTGGTCTTGAAGGCGTGCGCGAGGCATATGCCACAGGCAAAGGATCATTTAAGGTCCGCGCGAGTGTCGAAATCGAAAAAGTAAGCTCACGCAAAGTGGGAATAGTAATTAAAGAGCTGCCCTTTACTATCGGGCCGGAAAAAGTCGTCGAGCGTATTGCAGCCCTTGTAAAGGCTAAGAAGATTCAGGGAATTAGCGACATCATCGATTTAACCGATGGCCAGACTGGTACGAACGTTGTCATCGAACTCAAAAATGGCTTTGAGCCTGAAAAAGTTCTTGAGCAGCTCTACGCTTTGACTCCAATGGAGGATGCATTTTCAATCAACGCCGTGGCCTTAGTAAAGGGACGCCCGCAGACTCTTGGTTTAAAAGAGCTGCTAAAAGTCTTTATTGAGCACCGCATAGAAGTAGTCCGCCGCCGTAGCGAGTTCCGAAAAGCCAAAGCTCAAGCACGTCTGACTTTGGTTGATGGCCTTCTAAAAGCGATTATCGATATCGATAAGGTTATTAAGATCATCCGTGCTAGCGATGATGCTTCAACTGCCAAGGAAAAACTGATGAAAGACTTTAAGTTAAATGAGGAGCAGGTCACATATATCTTGGATATGCCGCTTCGTCGTTTGACCAAGATGAGCAAACTGGAACTGGAAACAGAGCAGAAAGAACTTAAATCGGTAATCGCCGAGCTCACTAAACTGCTTAAAAGCGAAGATGCCATAAAGACACAGGTCTCTGATGAGTTAACTGCCGTATCTAAGTCATTTGCTACGCCTCGCAAGACGAGAATTGGTACTGCTTAAACTCGGCTAGAATACGGTGTGATTTCAACCCAAGCTCTCGAACTACGTGCTGGTGCCCGCCTGCTTGTTAAAGGCGTGACCGTACGTATCAATAGCGGGGATCGCATCGGTTTTGTTGGTCGAAACGGTGCCGGTAAATCAACACTTGCCAAGGTCTTAGCTGGAGAGACGATGCCCGCTGGTGGCGCTGTAAATCGCACCGGCAAAATCGGTTACCTGCCACAAGATCCTCGCACAGGGGATGAACCAGGTTCTGTTATCGAGCGTATTTTGTCGGCCCGTAATTTAGATCAAATTTCACATCGCATGCGACAGGTTGAAGAAGAGATGTCAACGACTGAGGGCGAGGCGCTTGAAAAAGCGATGGATAGATATACCCGCGTCGAGCACGAGTTCAGTGCCGCCGGCGGATATGCAGCCACCGCTGAAGCCGAAGCAATTGCGACTTCCCTGGGTGTAACAGAGGCCGTCTTTGGCCATGAACTTTCAACGTTATCTGGCGGTCAACGCCGACGTATCGAGCTCGCACGAATTCTCTTTAGTGGCGCTGAAACTCTTCTGCTCGATGAGCCAACTAACCACTTAGATGCTGAATCCATCATATGGTTGCGTGATTTTCTAGCCAAGTATTCAGGTGGTCTTGTCATCATCTCTCACGATGTTAATTTGATTGAGACCGTCGTAAATAAAGTCTTCTACTTAGATGCTAACCGTAACGTCATCGATGTTTATAACTTAGGCTGGAAAGCATATTTACTACAGCGCGAACAAGATGAGCACCGTCGTAAGAAAGAGCGCGCTAACGCTGAAAAGCGTGCCGAGATTTTGCAGAAGCAGGGCGAAAAGATGCGCGCTAAAGCATCTAAGGCAACAGCTGCCCAAGGCATGTTACGTCGTGCTGAAAAACTTCGTTCTGGACTTGAAGATGTTCGCGTTAATGACAAAGTTGCACGTCTGCGCTTTCCAACCCCTGCCCCATGCGGTAAGACTCCCCTATCGGGTGAAGAGCTTTCAAAATCCTACGGATCCCTCGAAATCTTTACCGACGTTTCATGTGTTATCGATAAGGGATCGCGCGTTGTCATCCTTGGTCTAAACGGTGCGGGAAAGACAACACTTCTTAGAATTCTGGCCGGTGAACTTGAATCTGACACAGGCACAGTCGAACATGGTCATGGTCTAAAGATCGGTTACTACGCCCAGGAGCACGAAGGGTTGGATTTTGAACGCACAGTGCTTGAAAACATGATGTCTGCGACCCCTGATCTGCGCGAGCCTGAGGCCCGTAACACTCTGGGTTCTTTTCTATTTATCGGCGATGATGTTCATAAGCCGGTAAAGGTTTTATCAGGCGGTGAGCGAACCCGTCTTGCATTAGCTGTCCTTGTTGTATCAGCGGCCAACGTTTTACTTCTAGATGAGCCAACAAATAACTTAGATCCAGCATCACGTGCCGAAATCCTAGGAGCCTTAAGCGAGTATCAAGGCGCTGTCATCATGGTCAGCCACGATGAAGGTGCGGTGCAATCCTTAAAACCTGAGCGCGTTATTTTGCTGCCAGATGGTGATGAGGATCTTTGGAAAGAGGAGTACTTTGACTTAGTCTCTATCGACTAAGGCTTGCTTATCTTTATAGTGTCACCAGATTGATTCTGGGCAGTAACTTCAATCTTTAGACCCTCTACCAGTATTACATCTCCCACATGAAGCGCAGCATCGGTAAACTGTGGATCGGTTGAACCTTGTCGACGCTGAACTTGCCACCCACCCTTAATAGATTGAATAGTCATATCAACGGTATAGACAAGGGT
>WLHG01000142.1 GCA_009702845.1 Actinomycetota bacterium | reverse complement strand
TGTTCGCCTTTTTCATCAACATGGCCTGCCCGTAAATCTGTCAACGTCAAAATTAAACCTTTATTGAGAAAGGCCATCTCTCGAAGACGTGTAGAGAGAACTTCAAAAGAGAAATCTGTAGTTTCAAAGATCTCCTTTGATGGCCAAAAACGCACCGTTGTTCCGGAGGCCGTTGACAGCTCTCCTTTTTTAACAGGTGCAGTTGGAACTCCGAGTTTGTAATCCTGATACCAAAAACTTCCATCTCGTTGTACAACAACGGATAAGTCGGTACTCAAAGCATTTACAACTGAGATGCCAACGCCATGTAATCCGCCGGAGACCGAGTAGCCGCTGTCGCCGAATTTTCCACCGGCGTGTAAAACAGTGAGTACGACTTCGAGTGCTGGTTTTTTTTCAACGGGGTGGATATCAACTGGGATTCCTCGGCCGTTATCTATTACTTCTACTCCGCCATCTGCCATCAATGAAATATTGATCTCGGTGCAGTAACCCGCGAGCGCCTCATCGACGGAGTTATCAACGACCTCATAAACCAGGTGGTGGAGTCCACGCTCACCTGTGGAGCCGATATACATTCCAGGGCGTTTTCGCACCGCCTCCAAGCCCTCAAGCACGGTGATGGAGTTGGCGTTATAGGAGTTCTCAGCCATCGCGCTCCTTAATGTCCCGAATGCTTAAAAAGCCCGTAAAGGCCCCTAAAGGGGAATTCCTGTTTGTAGGCGTTTATCCTATCGGGAAAAGCTAATAAGAAATACCCGAGAAAAGCCCTGTGTGTGGGTATAGCCGAACGTTGAGCACTTAGTTGAGGGGTTCCTATCAGCCGTAAGTGTCTCGGGCTCCCCTAGCGTTGCGAATCGTCCTAATCCCTTTTTTCCAGGTCGGGCCTGTGGGGCCGAAAAAAACGAGTTTTTCGATCGTTGCACCTGATGGGTCGTTTTGGATTGTGGCCAGTAATTGTGGTCCAACGAGGGTTAATTGTGTTGCCCAGGCCGTGGATGAGGTTTGAATTGTTAATACACCATCGGAGATTGATATCGGTGTTGTGTGCCCAGCGATATCGGCGCCGACAATACTTGCCCAAGTAATAAATAGATTTCCTTCTGCTAAACCACTATCCCATTCTCTCTCTGAAATTAAATTGCTAAGAACTTCGCCAATAAGTTCAGGATCACCTGGTGTGCCTGTGCGCTGTGTCGGTGCGGGTTTATTTATTTTCCTAATTGCCTTTGTTTTAAATGTTTTGAAAAGATCTAGAGCTAAGTCTCGCTTCTCCATTAGCTCTTTCCCTTCTTAACTACTCCGGGGGTAACATAAAACTTTTCCGTTAGGAGGTCTTTCGGGAGATCGCTTTCAACAGCGGCAGTTATGATCGTTTGTTCGGCTAATTGTGTAACTGCCATCAATTGATTACGTCGTGATGTATCGAGTTCGGCAAATACATCATCTAAAATCAAAATGGGCTCGGTGCCTTCGCTTTTAAGTAAGTTAAAGGAACCGATACGCAAAGAAATGGCCATCGACCATGATTCTCCATGGCTTGCATATCCTTTAGCGGGGAAATCGCCAAGTTGTAAATGTAGGTCATCTCTGTGTGGGCCAATTAAAGAGACTCCACGTTCAATCTCTTGGTATGCAACTTCCTCTAACCGTTGAGTTAATACTTCAATATTTATATCGGTGTTGTTTGTGACGCCTTCAGTACTACATTTGTAGGCGATTGAGGCTGGTTTTACTTCATTGAGATTTGCATAGTTTTTACTTACCCATGGGTTTAACGCCTCGATAAGAGAGATTCGCTCTGCGGTTAACTGAGCTCCAAATTTGATGAGTTGTTCATTCCAAGGCACAAGCGCGCTAGTTGAAGCCCTTGTTTTTAATAAGGCGTTTCTCTGTTTAATAACTCTTTCGTAATCAGAAATCACGCCTGCTAACCGGGGGGCACGAGTAATTAATAAACGGTCAAGGAAATCTCGCCGCGTCCCTGGCTCTCCACGCACTAAATCAAGATCTTCGGGGGAGAAATAAACAATTTGGCAGGCGCCTAAAATCTCGCGTTGGCTTCGGGTGGGATTTCCATTAATTCTGGCTCGGTTAGCTTTCGTTGCATTAATCTCTAAATCAATTTGCAAAACGCGATCATCTCGCTCTATCTCTGCTCGGATAATCGCTTGTTGAGATCCTAAAGTGATCAATGGTGCATTACTAGATACGCGGTGAGAGGAGAGAAAGGAGAGATAAATTAAAGCTTCAGCAATATTTGTTTTTCCGGAGCCGTTGTCGCCAATGAATGTGGTGGTTCCGGGAGACAGGTTTAACTCCAGCGACGGGTAGGAGCGGAAGTTGGTTAACGCCAACTTATTTATACGCATGCTTTACCTTTGTTGTTTAAGAGGCGTAACGCATTGGCATTAAGAGATAGCGATAGTTTTCAACAAGTGCTCCATCTTTATCGCTTTTACCCATCAAAATCGCTGGCTTGTTAGGACCGGTGAAAGAGATCTGAACAAACTTTGTTCCAACAGCTGTTAAACCGTCGGCAAGGAAAGTTGGGTTAAAAGCAATTGAAATCGCCTCACCTGTTAAAAGTATCTCGATAGCCTCTGTGGCTTGAGCGTCCTCTCCTGCTCCCGCTTCTAAAGAAAGTGAGTTGTTATTGAAATCAAGTCGCAAGGGAACTGTTTTATCGGTAACAAGTGCGACGCGTTTAACTGCATCTAAAAGAGTTGCAACCTCAATAAGCGCCGTCGTTGTAACCTCTTGAGGTAGTAAATGTCGGTATGGGGGGAATGTTCCGTCGAGCATGCGCGACGTCATTGTTTTTCCACCACTAGCAAAACCCGCCAAGCGATCATTACTAGTCGCCGGTGCAAATGAGACCGAGACGTTTTTTGTTCCGGTTAATGATTTGGCGGCATCGGCGATTGTGCGAGCGCGCAATAGAGCTGTCGTTGAAACGTTTGGTGTTGTTGGATCCCATTGGATCTCGCGAACGGCTAAGCGATACCTATCGGTTGCAGCTAGCGTGACGCTCTCTTCGTTTATCTCAATATGAACGCCTGTAAGGGTTGGAAGTGAGTCGTCGCGCCCGGCTGCAATTGCAACCTGCGCAACGGCAGTTGCAAATACATCGCTTGCGATTACTCCTGTTGTGTCGGGTAGCTCTGGAAGATTTGGATACTCATCAACTGAAAGTGTTGGAAGAGTGAACTTCGAGCTCCCGCTTGTGACAAGCACGCGAGTTCCCTCTAAAGAGAAAGTGATTGGTTTATTCGGTAAGGATCTAGAAATCTCAGCTAGTAGGCGTCCTGGAACTAACACCTTCCCGCCCTCTTTTATCTCAGCGTGAAAATGAGCCTTGCTAGCCGTCTCTAGATCAGAGGCAGATAGATAGACCTCTTCGCCGGTGGCGTCGATAACTATTCCGAGGAGCTCTGTTTTAATCGGCCTTGTTGAAAGACTTCTGG
>WLHG01000141.1 GCA_009702845.1 Actinomycetota bacterium | reverse complement strand
TAGGGGGAGGAAAGCTACATGGAGGAAATGGAAACAGAGGCAGGAAAGTTCGGCCGTCGCAAGTTTTTGAAGGCTGTAGCAGTCGGCGGAGTCGCCGTAGTTGCCGGCTCAACTTTGCTCGCTGCATGCTCATCATCGGATACAGATGAAGCAGCAGATGCAGGTGCAGATGCAGGTGCAGATGCTGGTGGAGAAAATAACAAGTCCAAGCTCTCAGAGTTTGCAGCTTTTGATCCAGCGGCAGCAGCAGGAAGCGCTCCATCGGATCTACCAAAGAGCGTTGCATACTTCACACCAGTTGCCAATGAGTACTACAAGCAGATCAGTGACAACATTGCAAATGCATGTAAAGCTCGCGGACTTGAATATCAGTTCATAGTTTCAGAGACTGACCCAGTTAAGGGTGTTGACCAGATTTCACAGGCACTTCAAAAGGGTGTCGGCGGAGTCATCGTTCAACCAGATGATGCTGCGGGACAGGCAGTTGTATTGCAGAAGGCAATTGACGCAGGTGTTCACGTAACATTCTTCGTTACACCTCCTGCTACTGCACAAACAATGGCTGATCAATACGCATTAGGTTATGACCAGGGCAAGGGCGCCGTTGAGTGGATTAATGCAAACATGGGCGGAAAGGCCAAGGTTTGTAACTTTATCCTCGATCACATCGAAGCACTTATTCCACGTCGTCTCGGAACTGAAGCCGCACTTAAAGAGGGTGGCGCTGGAATCGAACTAGTGGAATCCCTAGAACTCGTTGATATCAACCAGGATGAGGGCTTCAAGTTTGCAAGCACTTTGCTTCAGAAGAACCCAGATATCAATGTCTGGATTGGACCTGATGACACAGTTCTTGGAGTTAATGCATTCCTCGTCTCTAAGGGTAAGAAGCCAGCGACAGATAAGATTTACGCTTCTGGCTTGAACGGTTCGGTTGCAGGTCAAGACGCAGTTTCTAAGGGAACTTTCGTTCGCGACACATGGGCCTTCAATGATCCACTAATTTCATACGGATATGGTCAATTCATTGCAGACTGGCTAGAGGGCAAGAGCGTTCCTCAGGTCTATCAGGTCACTGCAACTAAGTTGGCTTCAAAGGATGAAGTTATGGCATTTAGAGCAGCAACAGCTGATCCATCAGGTTCTTTCGAAGATTACAAGAATGGAAAGAACTCGGCTGCAAAGTTGTGGGGAAACATCTCCTACGACACTAAGGATCAGTACATCCGTAACATCATTACCGGAGGCTAAGTACAAAGATCTAATCTCGCCGTTTTTCCAGATTGTATTTCTCAGCGAAGAAGTGAGTAGTTTCGCAAGAAATTAATATCTGGAAAAACGGCGTTTAGATTAACAGACCTAAAAACGGACTAAACATTCTTTGCATGGGGGAGAAAATGAATACCGAAAAATCACTTCTTAAGAGAGCGCTAGCAATCGGCACTCGTCCGGAACGTGCTTGGGACCCAACGAATCGAATTGGGTTGGGGTTTGTTTGTATTGCGATGATTCTCGTCAGCGGTTTAGTTTTTGAACGCTTCTTCACAGTCAGTAATGCCTTCACAATCATTCTCAACGTGACTGCTCTAGGAATTGCTGCATTCGGAACTTCACTTCTTCTAATATCTGGCAACGTAGATTTATCAATCGGTGGAATGTACTCACTGACTGCAGTCTCTGCCGCTCTTGTCGCCTTCCATACTCAAAATACGCTTCTTGGTTTTTTAACCGCCATTTGTGTTGGACCTTTCTTAGGGTTGATCAACGGTAAACTCGTATTAGCGCTCAAAGTTAACCCTCTGATTGTCACGATTGGTATGGCTACGGTCCTTACCGGCCTTGCTTATGTCATGACAAATGCCAGAACAGTCTTTGATTTTCCAGCATCATATTCATGGGTTGGACGAGCAGAAGTCGGTCCAATCCCACTGCCAGTTATTATCTTTGCCATCCTCATCATTGGCGGCGGATACTTTCTTTTGAACTCCGTAGTAGGTCTTCGCCTTTATGCAACAGGTGGCAATCCAATAGCAGCTGACCTTGTTGGTATCTCATCCAAAAATGTCGTTCTGGGTGCCTTTGTTATTAATGGCTTCCTCATTGGCTTGGTAGCTTTCTTGACCACCTCAAGAATTGGAAGCGCGAGCCCATCGATGGGCAATAACTTTGCACTTAATGTACTTACCGCGGCGATTCTTGGAGGCGTCGGATTTGCAGGCGGTACGGGCCACCCATTTGGAATCTTCATCGGGGTGGTAACTATTGGTGTCCTCAATGCTGTTGTGATTTTTGCCGGAGTGCCAGACTTTTGGCAGAGTATTAGTCAGGGAGCCGTACTCATCTTGGCGCTTACATTCGATCAAATTTCTGCGCGTAGACGTAGAAAGGTAAGGGTCTCAGCGGTCAATCTTCCAACAGAGGATGAGATGAAAGATCTTGGCACAAAGATTGCAGACTCAGAATCACATGAGGCTCGTCGACTTTCTCGCGATGAATCCCTTGTTCCAGCGATCCAAGCAATTGGCTTGGAAAAATCTTTCGGAAGTGTTAATGCTGTAAGAAATGTAACTTTCAAAGTTATGCCAGGGGAAGTTGTGTGTTTGCTCGGTGATAACGGAGCTGGTAAGAGCACCGTTATCAAGATGCTTAGCGGTGCAATCAAACCTGATGGTGGCCGAATGGAGATTAATGGCGAATCTGTATCGCTGCATTCACCGCAAGATGCACGGGCAGCGGGTATTCAAACTACGTATCAAGATTTAGCACTTTGCCCAAATCTTGGGGCTGCATATAACTTGATTCTTGGCGCCGAGACACGTCGTCGTAATTGGGGCGTCCTTTCACTGCGAGATGATAAGAAAGGTCTTGAAATTGCTCAACAACGCCTTGGCGAACTTGGTATTAAGTTAGATGACTATGACCTCTCCATTGGATTGCTATCAGGCGGACAAAAGCAGTCAGTTGCCATTGCTCGTGTTGCGACAAGCGATGTAAAGGTTGTAATTCTTGACGAGCCAACTGCAGCTCTGGGTGTGAAGCAAACAAGTAATGTTTTAGCACTCGTTCGAAGGCTTGCAAAGCGCAACGCCGGAATTATTTTTATTAGTCATGATATAGAAACAATTTTCAAGGTCGCCGACCGCGTAGTCGTTCTGCGCTTAGGTGAAGTTGTATTTGAGGGAGATGTAGCCGATGTTGATCGTCTGCAGTTGTTGCAATTAATGGCCGGCGTAACATCAACATCGTCAAAATAGAGGGGTAATAACTATGTCAGGTTTAGGAATTCTTCAACTAGATGGCCTCAACGCTCTTGTCACAGGTGGCGGAAGCGGAATTGGCCGACAAATTGCTTTGGGTTTTGCCGAAGCTGGAGCAAATCTAGTTCTCATTGGGCGTCGCCTTGCCCCGCTAGAGGAGACAGCTAAGTTGGCGGCAGCATTTGGCGCTAAGAGCATTGTTATCGCCTCTGATATT
>WLHG01000140.1 GCA_009702845.1 Actinomycetota bacterium | reverse complement strand
TTGAAGATCGGTGATGCAATCGTTGCCGGTGGTTCATTTGGTCGCGTACGTGCGATGCTCGATGAAAATGGCGATAACGTTGAAACTGCCGGACCGTCACGTCCAGTTCAAGTCCTCGGATTCACATCCGTGCCTAGTGCTGGAGATACATTCTTAGTTGCCGATGAAGATCGCACGGCACGTCAGATCGCTGAAAAGCGTCAGGCCGCTGAGCGAAATGCTCAACTTGCTAAGGCACGCAAGAAGGTTTCATTGGAAGACTTCATGGAGCAGTCAAAGGTTTCAACACTTAACTTAATTCTCAAGGGTGACGTGAGCGGATCTGTTGAAGCACTCGAAGAGGCGCTTATGGCGTTAGATGTTGGCGCAGAGGTTGATCTTCGCGTTATTCACCGTGGCGTTGGCGCAATCACTAAGAGCGATATTACGTTGGCATCGGCATCTACCGCAGTTGTTATCGGATTCAACGTTAAGCCAGAGCCACAAACTGCGATCTTTGCCGATCAAGAGGGCGTTGAAGTCCGCTTCTACTCCGTTATTTATCAGGCAATCGATGATGTTGAACTCTCTCTTAAGGGTCTGCTCAAGCCGATCTACGAGGAGTTTGTTCTGGGTAATGCTGAAGTTCGAGAGATCTTCAAGTCATCAAAGGCAGGAAACATTGCTGGATCTATCGTTAAGGATGGAATCATCCGACGAAATGCAAAGGCACGTATTTTGCGCGGAGATAAAATCCTCGTCGATGACCTCACTATCGATTCACTTAAGCGATTCAAAGATGATGCAACTGAAGTCAAAGAGGGCTTCGAGTGCGGAATTGGCCTTGGCAATATGAAGGAAATCGCAATTGGTGACATGATTCAAGTATTTGAGATGCGCGAGAAAAAGCGGGTATAAATTATGAGTCCATCACACCGTACGTTAAAAGTTGCAGACCGCATCAAAGTGGTAGTGGCACAGATTCTCGAGACAAAGATTAAAGATCCCCGTCTCGGCTTTGTCACTGTCACCGATGCGCGCGTTACTGGTGATTTACAAATGGCATCGGTTTTCTACACTGTCCTTGGCGACCTAGATGCACGTGCATCAACGGCAGCAGCTTTGGAGAGCGCAAAAGGTGCAATCCGTTCTGCCCTTGGCCGTGAGCTGGGCTTGCGCATCACTCCATCGATTGAGTTCTTTGAAGATGGTCTTCCCGAAAGTGCTAAAGCCCTTGAATCTCTACTCGAGCGCGTGCACGAGCAGGATGCTGAAGTTGCAGCGCTGCGCAAAAATGCAACATATGCCGGGGGAGAAGATCCATATAAAGCCCCTCGCATTATCGAGTCGGAGTAATCATCGAGCACGGCTTTCTGGTTGTAGATAAAGAGCCAGGAATGACAAGCCATGATGTTGTGGCAATTGCCCGTCGCGCTCTGGGAACTCGAAAAGTTGGTCACGCCGGCACGTTAGATCCGATGGCAACGGGGATTTTAGTTTTAGGTTTTAATAACGGGACCCGACTACTTCAATACATCACCGATGGCGATAAAACTTATCAGGCGACAATGGTCTTAGGAATTGCAACCATAACCGATGACAAGGAAGGCGAAATCATTTCGCAGGGTGATGTTTCCGGTATTACCGATGCGCAGATTGAAGTCGAGTTAGCAAAAATGCGCGGAACAGTAATGCAGCGCCCAAGTTCGGTTTCAGCGATAAAAGTCGATGGAGAGCGCGCATACGACCGAGTTCGAGCCGGAGAAGTGGTCGAGCTCGCCGCTCGCGAAGTCACGATTAGCCAGTTAGATATTCTTGAAATTCGACGCTTTGCTGCGACGATTGAAGTCGATATAGAAGTGACCTGCTCTGCCGGAACTTACATCCGTTCAATTGCACGCGATTGTGGGAAGGCACTCAATGTTGGCGGTCATCTCTCTTCACTGCGCCGCAGTCGAGTCGCAGGCTTTGGTTTAGATCGAGCAGTTTCTCTCACTCAATTAAAAAACGGCGATTTCGCAGCTTTGCCATTGGCCGACGTTGCGCGTGTAACTTTTGCAGTTCGTGAGCTAGCTTTAGATGAGCGCCAGGAACTCTCTTTTGGCCGCCCGCTTTCAGCTAATCCAACGGAAGAGATTTATGCGGGGATGAGTGGCGATAATCAACTAATCGCACTTCTTGCCAATAAAGATGGCCTGGCTAAGCCAATCGCTGTGTTCGCGGTAGCGAACTAACTAGGTGATAATAAACCAATGAGCGTTGTAGTAATCGGAGTATTTGACGGTGTCCATAAGGGACATCAGGCTGTACTTAACCGCGCCAAAGCAATTGCCGGGGATGAAAAAATTATCGCGCTCACGTTTGATCCACATCCAGTAAGTGTCTTTGCGCCAGAACGGACCCCAACACTTCTAACTATTCTCACAGACCGAATCGAGCTACTAAAGATTCATAACGCCGATCAAGTTGCCGTTATGAAGTTCACGCCAGAGTTTGCGGCGATGAGCCCAGAGGATTTTGTTAATAAAATCCTTGTACAACAGTTAACTGCGACAACGGTCGTTGTTGGTAAGAACTTTACCTATGGTCATAAAGCAGCTGGAAATATTGAAAGCCTTAAGGCCCACACCGAGTTCGAAACAGTGGTTCTAGATTTGGCCCCTGAAGATGGAGAAGTTGTTTCATCTACCCGCATTAGAAAATTGATTATTGAGGGAGATGTTGAAAAAGCCCGCGAATTATTAACGCGCCCACACCGTTTAGATGGCATCGTTGTTCATGGTGAAAAGCGTGGCCGTGAAATTGGATACCCGACTGCAAATCTGGGCGACCTTGAACACCAAACAATCCCAGCCGATGGCATCTATGCCGGATGGTTATCAGTTGGTATAGATCGCTGGCCAGCAGCAATTTCGATTGGTACTAATCCCACTTTTGAGGGAGCGCGCGGGCGACAGGTTGAGGCATATGCGTTGGATCAAGTTGGGTTGGATCTCTATACAAAGGCCGCAACAATTGAATTCGGTTGGCGCCTTCGAGATACCCTCAAATTCGATGGCCTTGAACCACTGCTTATCCAAATGGCCAAAGACTGCGCCAAAGCACGCGAACTAACCGAGCTCTAGCACTCGATTTCACGTATCCACAGGCCCGCTGGTAGCCTATGCATCCAACGAGAAAGCGATTTTCCGTGAGGTACACCGGAAAACCCCGTGATCATCAGAAATATAGGAGCACAAAGACATGGCACTAACAACAGAGGCAACAGCGGCAATCGTCGCACAGTACGGCTCGACTCCTACTGATACGGGAAGTCCTGAAACTCAGGTCGCTTTGCTATCCAAGCGCATTGAAGAGATCACAACACACTTAAAGACCAACCCACATGACCACCACAACCGTCGTGGACTTTTGTTACTAGTTGGACGTCGTCGTCGAATTCTTCAGTATCTCGCAAAGACAGATATCAATCGCTACCGTGCGATTATCGAAAAGCTCGGTAT
>WLHG01000014.1 GCA_009702845.1 Actinomycetota bacterium | reverse complement strand
CGAGCAAGCGCCCAACTTCCTTGGTAGCTCTTTTCTAAAGCTCCAAGAATGTTAACCATCTCAATTGATTCAGGTGATCGCGCCGACCAAGCAATAACTATGACGGGTTTAGTGCTAGATAGAGGTAGAAATTCAGCCGTTAAGTTTGCCGCCGTAACTTCTAAACCTGGCATCGCTGCACTCGGTGCTGCTTTAGGTTTGCCGAGCGAACTCAAATCTACGGCTTGCGCAAAATTTGGAGGATTGCCCACATGGAAATCTTACTGGGCAACGACCTCAATACCTGAATCCCGCCTATATGGGAGGATTTCATTGATGTAATTGTCGGTTGCATACTCCAGACCAACGTCAACGCCCTGTGCCTCACTTAAATACCAGCGGTTTTCAAGAATTTCATGGAACATCTGAGCATGCTCCACACGCCCACGCATCGATTCGGGAACTCTATTGATTGTTGGTTCAAAAACTTCAAGGAACCATTTCTTGGCCATCTCGGTTACTGATGCACCCGATTTCTCTTCACGTGCACGATAGCGATCAAAGGAGGCGAGTAAACGCTTTGCTTGTAGCTCTTCGGTATCTATTCCCATCAACTCGCGCAGACGTGCAGTGTGATATCCAGCGGCGACTAACTTTGGCTGAAAAGAGATCATCTGCGTATCACCATCAATAGTGATAGATACCTCTTCAACGGCAAATCCTAAATCGTGCAATACGCGCATTGCCCGCTCAACTGCATGACGATCTTTTGGATCGAGCAACTGGCGTTCTTTGAGGGCCGCCCAAATACGACGATAGCGTCGTATAACCGCTTCAGCTGCTCGCACTGGATCCATTCCGGGATACAAAACTCCGGATAATGAAAGATCCTCCAACTCTGCGGCAACATTAAACATCGCAATATCTAAATCATGCTCGCGCTGGCCATCACTAAGTGTTTTTTGAAACTCGCCAGTTTCTGCATCGACAAGATATGCGGCAAAGCCTTCCGCATCACGTCTAAACAAAGTATTCGATAAGGAGCAGTCTCCCCACCAAAAGCCAAGTAAGTGCAGTCGAACCATTAACAATGCAAGCGCGTTGGCCATCGTTGTGATGTCATGGGCGGTGACCGATCCCGATAGTAGAACACGGTATGGCAGTGAGTAGGGCAGAAAGCGTGTCACTATTGCGCACGGAAGTTCTTCACCATTCTTATCAGTGCGACCTTCAACTACGGCGATCTGTTCAACGCATGGAGCACTCATCTGAGTTAGCTCCCGCAATATCTTGTACTCACGATTGGCGAACTCCTGCACAGTCTCTTTCACGGCATAGACTTGAGAATCTGGATCCTTCGTGGCCCGGACCAATCGGACTACGTGGCGAGAAATGCCTCGCTTTTCCGCAAGGGCTGGATCTTCAGGCCACTCCTCCAGGCTCAAATGCCAGGGCAGGCCAGCGACTGCAGCGATCTCCTCGCCTAACCCAGTTATTCGCAGTGTCATGGCGCCTATTCTTACCTATCAATGTGTCAATCACGTGAACTCCATTGAGCCTTTGCCAAACCTCACTTTAGAATAGGGACATGGCTATATCAGCGCAGATAAAGAAGGTCACCAAGCGGGCGGCAAAGGCTCCCACCCCTCCAGCCGATTTCGGTGTTATGGGTGCTCCAATTAATAGATCTCACCCTTACTACTTCGGTTTCATCGCAACTCTAGGTGCACTATCGGCGATTGTTCTCATGAGGGCGCTAGCAAGCGTCAGTCAGATATTTGTTTTAATTCTCATCGCTCTGTTTCTAGCAATGGGTCTGAATCCGGCAGTTGAGGCACTACGTAGAAAAAACTTATCCAGAACTATGGCCGTAACAATTATCTTCACATCGGTCATTGCCTTCGTTATATTTTTCGCCCTTGTTGTAGCACCTCCAGTCATATCCCAAGGAACTCAATTAATTAACAAGGCACCTCAGCTATTAAATGACTTAACAAATAATAAGGCAATAAGTAATCTCAATGATCACTACGGAATCATTGATACATTGCAAACAAAATTAAAATCTGTAACTTCAAATGGAACTTTACTCATCTCAACTTTCGGTGGTGTCCTTGGAGTTGGAAAATCAATCCTCTCTGGTTTCTTCTCATTCTTAACAGTATTAGTTTTAACTCTGTATTTCATAACATCACTGCCTCAAGCAGTGAATTTGGGGCTCTCACTCGTACCAGCAAGTCGGCGCGATCGTGTTGGGCGCCTGACAAATGCGATCATAGGGCGCGTGGGCTCCTTCGTCGGCAGCCAGATAATTATCGCAATAATGGCTTCAGTCTTCGTACTAGCTCTCGCCATAGTTTTGGGTCTGCCATCACCAATTGCGATTGCAATGATAATTCTGGTCTGCGGACTAATTCCATTGGTGGGACACTTCATTGGCTGTTCAATCGTCACGATTATCGCGCTGACTCAATCAGTCCTAATCGGCGTAATTGCCTTTATGGCATACGTGGTTTATGTCCAAGTTGAAAACTACGTTGTAACTCCGCGCATTATGAAGAAAACTATGTCGGTTCCTGGTGCAGTAACAATCATTGCCGCACTCATTGGCTCGTCATTGCTTGGTCTCATTGGAGGCCTTTTGGCTGTTCCTGTTGCTGCAGCAATAATCTTGATCCTGGATGAAGTCGTTATCCCGCGGGCTGAGGCTTCTTAAAACTCCACGGGCAGCTCATTAGAATCTCCAGTAACGATTGAATTAATCTGAGATAAAACACGGTGCACAAAAGGTTCACCTACCCACAAATGTTTAGCGCCTTTGACAGGAATAATTTCTAGGGTTGGCACTACCGCGAAGCGTTCACGTGCTTCATCTGGTTTTAAATAGTCATCAAACTCTGGCACAAGGGCGGTGATCGGACGTTTGTCGCTATTCCAATACTCGAGGTCATCATTTGTAGATCTACGCAATGTTGGGCTTAAAAGTATCAGCCCGAGGTGTCTCGGATCTTTGGCATGTTGCAAAGCTAAATCAGTTCCAAATGACCATCCAACTACCCAGAGATTTTCGAGCCTTAATGTATCGAAACAGTATGCAAGCATCGCTTTAACATCTAAGCCTTCAGATACTCCATGGTCGTGTTCGCCAGTACTGCTTCCTGCTTGGCTAGTAGTACCGCGTGTATTGAAACGTACAACTGTAATCCCGGCCATCGCAGGCAATCTATTGGCCGCTTTTTTGAATACGTGACTATCCATCATTCCGCCGGCAGTTGGGAGTGGATGCAGACAGAGTATTGCTCCACGGCTAACTCCAAGCGGCAATGCAACTTCTCCGATTAACTCGATCCCATCACTTGTTAGGACTTGAAAAGGGGTACGTTGTGCGGGCAAGACTGTACTGGGTCTAATAATCTCGGCCATGCTTCAAATTGTATCGACACACGACTACGCTTCCAACCATGGCAACTAAACGTAAACCCTCATTTAATTCACATAACCCCGTCAATGATGAGGTTATTGGTACCTACCCAATTATGAGTAAGAGCGAAGTTGCCGATGTTGTTTCCCATGCGCGCGCAGCAACTGCGCAGTGGCAGGGATTAGGTTTTGCCGGGCGAAAGAAAACGTTACTGGCATGGAGCTCGCTCATCATTAATCGCATCGATCAAATAGCCGAGTTAATTAGCCTTGAGACCGGTAAGCCAATGAGCGATGCCAGACTTGAAGTCAGTATCGCAGTTAGTCACATCGGTTGGGCTGCGCGTCACGCAGAATCGATCATGCGAACATCTTTTCGCCGTCCTGGATTACTCATGGCAAATATGGCAGCGACCGTTGAGCGATCGCCATTGGGTGTAGTCGGTGTTATTGGGCCATGGAACTATCCAATCTTTACTCCAATTGGCTCTATCTCATATGCACTTGCCGCTGGAAACACCGTTGTCTTTAAACCAAGTGAATATACGCCGGGTGTTGGAATGTGGTTGGAGGAGAGCTTTAATGAGGTGGCACCCTTCGCCGATATCTTCACAACGATTACAGGTTTAGGTGAAACAGGTGGAGCGCTCTGTGTAAGTGGAATCGACAAGCTCTCATTTACTGGCTCAACTCGTACGGCAAAGCTTGTAGCCGCACAATGTGCCTCGGTAATGGTCCCGGTCGTTCTTGAGTGCGGTGGCAAAGATCCTGTAATCGTGGCAGCCGATGCCGATGTTAAGCGAGCAGTTGATGCAACGATGTGGTCTGCCATGGCAAATGCCGGACAGTCATGCATCGGTGCCGAGCGTGTATATGTCGAAGAATTGGTCGCCGATGAGTTTATTGCTCGGGCTATTGAACTTGCGGCAACGATTCATGCGGGCGCGCCAGGGGAAGCAAACTACGGACCTGCAACGCTGCCATCTCAAATTAAAACTATTCAATCCCACATAAAAGCGGCAATCGCCGATGGCGGAACGTGTGTCTATGGTGGCCCTAAATCAGTTGCAGCGCCTTTCGTACAACCAGTTGTCCTCATTGATGTTCCAGAGAATTCAACGGCCGTACGTGAGGAGACATTTGGTCCAATAATTATTATTAATCGCGTTGCAACGATGCGCGAAGCTATCGATCTTTCAAATGCGTCACGCTATGGCCTTGGCGCCAATGTCTGGTCGAAGCGAAAGGGCAAGAAAATCGCCTCGCAGTTGCAGTGCGGCATGGTCGCAATTAACTCAACTTTTGCATTCGCAGCTATCGCTTCAGTGCCCTTCGGTGGAGTAAAAGATAGCGGCTCAGGCCGGGTACATGGACCTGAAGGGCTCTTGGAGTACACATTTGCCCGCACCGTTGTACGGACTCGCTTTTACTTACCTCTGAAGTTCTTAAGTTTCAAACGCCGTCCCCAAGATGATGCATTAGTAATTAGGTTAACTAAGATGCTTAAAGGGCGTTTAGGTTAAAAGCGAATGACGTTAATACCTTGGAGCGTTTCGCGTTCGCTCTGTATTAGGTCTGCGCTTATCTTTCTTTGCCCAACATGCACTATGCCAATGACGACGACTCTCTTCATCATCTTCTAGCCAGGCAACAATATGTGGAATCGCTAGCGGAATCATCTGATCACATCCGGGGCAGCGATATGGTTTAGTCGATCCCGAACCTGTTAATTTACGGACCGTATAAAGGCCTTCTTGATGCTCTTCAAAAGTCTGGTTGGATGTAGCGATATCGCGTTCATCGGATTTCGGCCGCTTATTCTTGGGGTAGTTCCTGCGCGGACTCATGGGGATATTTTCTCACAGTATTTTACATAGTACTATCCGACTATGAACGCGATTGAGGTCACTGGATTAAGAAAAAGCTATGGCGACGTCCATGCAGTTCAAGGAATCGATCTCACAATCGCCACCGGTGAAATATTTGCCCTCCTAGGTCCAAATGGTGCAGGCAAGACTACCGCCGTTGAAATCCTTGAAGGTTTTAGATCGCGCGATAGTGGCGATGTGAGCGTATTAGGTTTTGATCCACGCGAGGAGGGCCATGCAGCACGCGAATGGCGTAATCGGATCGGTATTGTTTTGCAGTCAACATCGGATTCGGGTGATTTAACGGTTATCGAAACCATTGAGCATTTCAGCGGTTATTACTCCAATCCGCGCAACGTCGCGGAGGTGATTAACTCTGTAGGACTGGATGAAAAAGCCGGCTCACTCATTCGAAAGCTCTCTGGAGGTCAACGTCGCCGTCTTGATGTCGCACTTGGCATCATCGGCAACCCAGAACTTCTCTTTCTCGATGAGCCCACAACGGGCTTTGACCCCGAAGCACGTCGCTCTTTTTGGGCGCTCATTCAAAAGCTCCGCGGAAATGGGACAACAATCCTTTTAACTACTCACTATTTAGATGAGGCAGAAGCTCTAGCTGATCGTGTGGGCGTGATTAACAATGGTCAGATACTCGAAATTGCAACACCTGCCGAACTAGGTGGACGCAGTACCGCTCAAGCATTAGTCACATGGCGTGATGGTATTGAAACCAAATCAGAGGCAACCAATAATCCAACGGCTTTAGTGCGGAATCTAATGACGCATTTTAACGGCGAGATTCCTGAGTTGACCGTTACTCGACCTTCTCTGGAAGATATATATTTGACGATGATTGGTTTAACCCATGAATAAGATTCCTACTGCGCTTTCCCTAGGTATCCGCCGAGGCGGATTAGAGATTCGACAGTTTCTCCGCCAACGCGAATCTGTCATCTTTACTCTCTTATTTCCAGTAATTCTCCTTGTAATTTTTGGCTCAGTATTTTCCGACACAATTGCACCCAATGTAACTTTCTCTCAATACTTCCTTGCCGGAATGATCGCTTCAGGTCTGGTAAATACAGGGTTCCAAGGCTTGGCAATCACAATTCCACTGGAGCGCGATTTCGGTGCACTCAAGCGCCTTCGCGGAACTCCAATGCCGGCGTCAAGTTATTTCATTGGAAAGGCAATCCTGGTTTTTGTAAGTATGGTTGTTCAGATTCTTATGCTGCTCGGTGTTGGCGCCGCATTCTTCGGTATCGCTATGCCAAGCGATATTAACAAGTGGATCACATTTGCATGGTTGACGCTCTTAGGAAGTGCCTGCTCAACTGCGCTCGGAATCGCTTTCTCGGTCATTCCAAAGAGTGGCCGCGGTGCATCTGCCGTTGTCTCCCCTATTGTCATTATTTTGCAGTTCTTTAGTGGAGTCTTCTTTATCTTTACTCAACTTCCTTCTTGGATGCAACAGTTTGCCTCAATCTTCCCTCTTAAATGGCTTACCCAAGGAATGCGTTCGGTTTTCTTACCCGATTCTTTTGCGACTCAAGAGGTAGCAAAATCTTGGGAAAATGAGCGGACCTTTGCCGTTCTAGTTATCTGGCTCATCATCGGAATCTTCTTCTCCGTCCGTAAATTCAAGTGGGACCGAGATTAAGCGTTTAATCGCACTGCTCGTAGTCGCCGCACTCATATCTCCTGCGGCTCAGGGAGCCACTAAGTCACCAGCTCCTAAGGTCACGGCGACTAAAAAAGCGGCCCCGGCTAAGAAGCCTGTCGTTAAGAAGAAATCAAAGCTATCGCCCTCTCCACCACCTAAGTGGCCTCCTGCTGGTTTCAAATCCAATGGTGAGGTTTATGCCAAGATTCCAACGACAAAAGAGCTAGTTGGAATTGTTTCAAATAGCGTGGTTCTTACTCGTCAGTTAGCCCAACTTGTAGATGGTGTGCCAATCTGCGAAAAGTATTCATGTAGAGGTGTTCAAGTTGCATCGCTTAATGGATGTACCTGGTGGGAGATCACAGCAAAACTTGTGGGTGAAGCCGATGATCAAACTTTGGTTACTTTTGGAAACATTCGAACATTAGTGAAGGAGACGGGACCCAAGGTAATAACAACTGTTCTCTTGATAAGCCAAGAGCCCCTCGAGTTAAATCGGGTAGTCTCTGGAATCTCTGCTAACTGTCATCATGATGCAACGAGTGAAAAGATTCCCTCATCCACATATTCAGCGATTAATAATTAGCGATTAGCACCTGGTACCCAGAGTTGATCTCCACGCTCTTTATTGGAGTATCGGGCTAAAACAAAGAGAAGATCAGAGCAGCGATTTAAATACTTTGCAGTGATCGGGCTGACGCCACCACCAAATGCGTGAATTGCCGCCCAAGTGCATCGCTCGGCTCGTCGAACCACGGTTCGAGCTACATGTAAGTGCGCTGCTGCGGCAGTACCTGATGGCAATACAAAGGAGCGAAGAGATTCAAGATCTGCGTTGTAAAGATCTATCTGCTCCTCCAAAAACACCACTTGCGACTCTAAAACTCTCAATGGCTCAAAGGCTGGAGAGTCAACTATGGGCGTACATAAATCGGCACCTACATCAAATAAGTCATTTTGAATTCGGACCAAAAGTGCGCGAACAGATTCACTTAACTCGTCAGTGGAAAGAACGACACCGATAGAGGAGTTAGCTTCATCGACGGTGGCATATGCCTCAAGGCGTGGATCATTCTTTGATGTACGGCTCATGTCTCCAAGAGATGTCGTGCCATCATCGCCAGTCTTGGTGTAAATACGCGTTAAATTAACCATGCCCGTAGCCTATAAGTAGACTGCGGCCATGGCATCTCTGGATCGTTTCCACGTCACCGGTGGTGCCCACCTACGCGGTGAAGTCACTGTAACGGGCGCCAAAAACTCAGTATTAAAACTCATGGCGGCCGCGCTTTTGGCCGAAGGTAAGACAACTATTAGTAACGTGCCAGAAATCGCTGACGTTGACATCATGTCTGATTTGTTAACGCGATTAGGCTGCACAGTTGTCCATACAGGTGATCGAGTTACTATCGATGTCCCAGCTATTCCAGGCCACCGCGCAGATTACGATTTAGTTCGCAGGATGCGCGCCTCAATAAATGTTTTGGGTCCCTTAGTCGCTCGCATCGGCAAAGCTGAAGTTGCTCTGCCTGGTGGCGATGCGATTGGCTCTCGAGGATTAGATTTTCATATCAAAGGCTTAACTTCACTAGGTGCTAATGCACATATCGAACATGGCTATGTGATGGCCGAGGCACCCACTGGATTAATCGGGGCGATGGTCGAGTTAGATTTCCCCAGCGTTGGTGCCACTGAAAATATTATGACCGCCGCAGTCCTGGCAAAAGGTGTTACGAGAATTGATAACGCCGCTCGCGAACCCGACGTCGTTGACCTTGGCGAGTTTCTAATCTCAATGGGCGCTCAAATTGTTGGACTAGGTACTCCGCTTATAACTATTACGGGTGTCGAAAAACTAAGACCAACTACTCATGCAACGATACCTGATCGAATCATTACCGGAACTTGGGCATTTGCTGCGGCGATGACACAAGGTGACATCACAATTCACGGAGCACGGGCAGGTGACTTAGAGCTTCCACTTGAAAAGCTTGCGAGTGCTGGAGCAATCGTGACAACTACCGCCGATGGCATTCGAGTTCGGATGGATTCAAGACCACGGGCGATAGATGTCGCAACCCTGCCCTACCCCGGCTTTCCAACTGATTTATTGCCGATGGTCATTGCGCTGAATTCAATCGCCGATGGTCATTCTTTGGTAACTGAAAATGTTTTTGAATCACGGTTTATGTTTGTCAATGAATTAATTCGTCTGGGCGCTCAGATTTCCGTTGATGGTCATCATGCCTCCATTGAAGGCGTACAAGAGCTTTCGAGTGCACCAGTTGAGGCCACCGATATCCGTGCTGGGGCTGGCTTGATTTTGGCCGCCTTAGTAAGTGAAGGCGAAACAACCATCGATCAAGCATTTCACGTCGATCGTGGTTATCCTTATTTTGCAGAGCAGCTAGTGTCCCTAGGAGCGAAAGTGAGACGCGAATAATGTCACCCATTCCAGATCGCAACTTGGCCCTCGAGTTGATTCGAGTAACTGAAACCGCTGCAATTGCGGCAGCTCCTTGGGTGGGTCGTGGTCAGAAGAACCTCGCCGACAAAGCCGCTGTCGAAGCGATGCGCGAAATGATTAATACCGTTGACATGTCCGGTGTCGTGGTAATTGGCGAGGGTGAAAAAGATAACGCCCCAATGCTCCATAATGGCGAGCACGTAGGTAATCAAGAGGGACCATCCTGTGATGTGGCAGTTGATCCCATTGATGGTACATCGCTGACTGCAAATGGAATGAATGGCGCAATTTCCGTTATTGCATTATCTCCGCGCGGAACGATGTTTGATCCGAAGACCTCCTTTTACATGAACAAAATCGTCACTGGGGCAGAGGCGGCCCATGTTATTGATATCAAAGCCTCTGTCGCCCATAATATTCAATCCGTTGCAACTGCAAAGAACTTGGCGGTCAGCGATGTTACGGTCGTTGTATTAAATCGCCCACGACATGAACAGTTGATTGCTGAGATTCGCGCTGCAGGTGCTCGTATACGTTTAATTCAAGATGGTGATGTGGCAGCTGCAATTGAGGCAGCACGTCCCAATACTGGAATAGATTTATTGATGGGCATCGGCGGCACACCAGAAGGTGTCATAGCCGCCGCGGCAATGATTTGTTTAGGTGGGGCTATACAGAGTCAGTTATATGAGGATGGCAAACCGGTTGGTGCAATCCTGTACACCAAGGATCTTGTGAACTCCGAAGATGTCTTTTTAGCGGCAACTGGTATCACTGATGGAGAACTAATTAAGGGGATTCGCTACACAAGTTTTGGCGCAGTAAGTCAGTCGATTGTGATGCGCGGTCAGTCAAAGACAGTTCGAGTAATCGAAACCGAGCATCACCTAAAGTAGGTTAATTACTTACCGTTTCGGTCAGAATCGACACTCGGTTATTTGAAACTGATAGGAAGCCACCACTGACGTTAAAGTCAGAGGTGCTTCCATCGACACCAGTAATGCTTACAACTCCGTCGACTAGGACACCAAATAAAGGTGTGTGCCCGGTCAAAATGCCGAGATCGCCATCGATAGTGCGTGCAGAGACTGAAGTTGCCTCCCCTGACCACACGCGCTGGGTTGGCGATACTAATTCGACGTTAAGTGTCATGTGAAATTACTTTCCAACACTCGCTGCGAGTTCGGCGGCTCTGCGCTCTACATCTTCTAATCCACCGCACATAAAGAATGCCTGCTCAGGAATGTGATCGTACTTTCCGTCGGCAAGGGCCTCGAATGCAGAGATTGTTTCAGTAACTGGCACGAAAGATCCTTCTAGACCGGTAAAGACCTTGGCCACGAAAGTATTTTGTGACAAGAAGCGCTGAATACGGCGTGCGCGACCAACCAAAATGCGGTCATCTTCAGATAGCTCATCGATACCCAAGATTGCGATGATGTCCTGGAGATCCTTGTAACGCTGCAAGATCTGTTTAATACGGTTAGCGACACGGAAGTGGTGCTCTCCGATATAGCGAGGATCGAGAATACGAGACGATGAATCCAGAGGATCCACTGCAGGATAAATTCCAAGCTCTGAAATTGGACGAGATAGAACTGTTGTCGCATCCAAGTGCGCAAAAGTTGTGTGTGGAGCCGGGTCGGTAATGTCATCTGCAGGAACATAAATTGCCTGCATAGATGTAATCGAGTGACCACGTGTTGAAGTAATGCGCTCCTGCAATTGGCCCATTTCATCGGCCAAAGTTGGCTGATAACCCACTGCAGATGGCATACGGCCAAGAAGTGTTGAAACCTCTGAACCTGCCTGTGTGAAGCGGAAAATATTGTCAATGAACAAAAGTACATCTTGCTTTTGAACATCGCGGAAGTATTCAGCCATTGTTAGAGCAGAGAGTGCAACACGAAGACGGGTGCCAGGTGGCTCATCCATCTGACCAAAGACCAAAGCAGTCTTATTAATAACGCCAGTTTCAGTCATTTCCAAAAATAAGTCGTTACCTTCGCGGGTACGCTCACCAACACCGGCGAATACAGATACTCCACCGAAGTTTTCAGCTACGCGATAAATCATTTCCTGAATCAAAACTGTCTTACCAACACCGGCGCCGCCGAATAAACCAATCTTTCCACCCTTTACATAAGGTGTTAGTAGATCGATAACTTTGATACCAGTCTCAAACATCTCTGTCTTTGACTCAAGTTGATCAAATGAAGGTGCGTTACGGTGGATTGGCCAGCGCTCTTTAATATCAAGGGATGATGTTGGAACATCGAGTGACTCACCAAGAGTGTTAAATACATGACCCTTCGTTACATCACCTACTGGTACCGAAATAGCCGAACCGGTGTCGGTGACGGGGGTACCACGAACCATTCCATCGGTAGGTTGCATCGAGATGGCACGGACTAAGTTATCGCCAATATGTAGGGCAACTTCTAGGGTCAGTGTGCGCGTCTCACCGCTCAACGTTACGTCTGCTTTGAGCGCGTTGAAGATTGCGGGCATCGCATCGGCGGGGAATTCAATATCCACCACCGGTCCAATTACTCGGGCTACGCGACCTTTATTGGTTGTCTCTGTCGACATCATTCACTCCCTGCACTAGCTGAGGCCAACGCGTCTGCGCCGCCAACAATTTCACTGATCTCTTGGGTAATTTCGGCCTGACGGGCCGCGTTCGCAAGTCGCGTGAGCGACTTG
>WLHG01000139.1 GCA_009702845.1 Actinomycetota bacterium | reverse complement strand
GGTACAGGTCGCCTCACCTCTTCGAGAAATACTTTCTTTTGCTATGGTTTGCGACACTGCACTAAATACAATCCCTGGTTTCATGGTGTCCCCTCTCGAAAGGAAGCATATCTATGAAAATTCTCCGACATGCAAGCGCAAAATGGAGTGGACCAGTTCCGACTGGAACCGGCGTTATGACTCTAGGCCGTGATGGATTAGCCATTCCTTTCTCTTTAAAGACGCGCACCGAAGATGGCATGGGCACCAATCCGGAGGAGCTCATCGGGGCCGCCCTTGCAGGGTGTTTTTCGATGCATCTGACGAGTTTGATCGAGGATGCCCAGATGCCCGTGGGCGAGATCGAGACCTCTGCCCGAGTGATTTTGGAACAACGTGACGGGGGATTTTGCATCAGCGAAGTCCACTTAAACACGCGTGGCAGCAATCAAAGTATGTCAAATGATGAGTTCATCGAAATGGCTAATGAAGCTAAGCGGACCTGCCCGGTTTCAAAACTATATTCATCGGCAGTCATTACTCTGGAAGCAGCTCTTGCGTAGTTAGCGGTTAAGGTTTGAGAACTATTCGAATCGGATTCCCAATTTTTTGAGCTAATTGATGTAATGCCGCGCTGGCATCTTCAAGAGGCATAGTCGATGTAATTGATCCTGAAAGATCGAGTTTGCCAATTCTGATTAGCTCTACTAACTCTTGAGTGTGATGCGGCTCTGAGCCGTAATGTCCTAAAATTTGATTTCGTTTATAAACAAAGGCCATGTCGTTTGGAATCGTAATTGCTTGGCTCGCGATTCCAACAATTACTAAGCGCCCACCCTCGGCCAAAAGAGGAAGCGCTTGCTGACGTACCGCGCTTACTCCAGCAAAATCAAATGCAGCATCAATACCTCGACCATTTGTTACGGAACGAATTTTCTTGGAAAACTCCTCGTCATTGGGATCAAGTGCCAAATCTGCGCCAACGGCTAAAGCGCGCTCGCGAGCCTGTGGCAATGGGTCAACTGCGATTATTGGATTCGATCCAATAATCTTTAGAAGTTGAACGGCATGAATCCCGAGCCCACCAATTCCAAAGACAGCAGATGATTCTCCGGGTTGAATCTTTGCAGTGTGCGTAATCGCCGCCCATGGAGTTGAAACGGCATCTGGAATAATGCAGGCTTGCTCAAAATTAAGTTCATCATGAATTGCAACTAATGTATGTGCATCGGCAACCATGTATTCAGCAAAGCCGCCATCGAAATCAAAACCTTGAGTACGGACGCGGCCTTTCTCATCACGAATTCCAGCACACACTATGACGCGATCTCCGATATCCCAGCCCGTGACGCCCTCTCCCAATTTTTCAATAACCCCAGCAACTTCGTGCCCAACAGTGACTTCATCACCCTCTAAATATCCAGGGGAGAGTGTTGAATCGAGTAAATGGACGTCAGAGAGACACACACCTGCCGCCTTTATTTGTATCCGAACTTGGCCTTGAGAGGGCTGCGGAATTGGGTGGTCCGTGACAGCAAACTGCCGTGTACTAATTTTTATTCGGCCAGCACGCATTAGATCATCCTCATCGCTCGATTAATCATTAAATCCACGGCTTCACCAAAGATGGCGAAGGAGGGATTAGTTGTTTGACCAGCCACATAACGTGCCCATATTTGCTGCAAGATTACAGCCAGTCTAAAGAGACCAAAGACTTCGTAAAAAGTAAAGTCATTACAATCCCACTCTGATTTTTCGAGATATCTTTTAATGAACTCCTCGCGAGTTGGCATACCTGGCAAGTGACTTGGCTGCCGACGAAGATTTGCAAAAGCCGCTTCATCATTACTATCTGTCCAATAGGCCATTGAAGAACCCAGATCCATGAGGGGGTCACCAATCGTTGCTAACTCCCAGTCGAGAGCCCCAACTAATTTAGGTGTGCTATCTAAATTGAAAACAAGATTATCTAATCTCCAATCGCCATGAATTACACAACTGGCAATATCGTGCGGTTGGTTTTCATCTAGCCATCTCATCAGAACTTCGGCATCTGCAACATCTGGAGTACGTGCCGCTCTATATCGTCTAGACCAGCCTTCAACTTGGCGACCGACATATCCTGGACCCTTGCTCAACTGCGAAAGTGGTGTGGGATCAACGTGATGCAGTGAGACTAAACCTTCAATAACTAAATTTCCGATAAGCGTTGTGTCCTGCACACTCAAAACTAATCCACTTGGTAAATCACGACGCAAGATCACTCCCGCTATTCGTTGCATGATATAAAAGTCAGAGCCGATGACAGAGTGATCTTCACAGAGTGCAATAACCTTCGGGACCAGTGGAAAATCTGGAAGTAGGGTTTTTTGAATTAAGAACTCCCGCTTCATGTTATGTGCAGAAACCGCTTTTGTACCAATTGGTGGACGTCTGAGAATGAGCTCTTGATCTTTATACGTCAGTAAATAGGTCAGATTTGAGGCTCCAGATCCGAACTGTTGGACACGGGGAAGCTCGTTGGGAACATCTGTATTTTTCAATAACCAGGCATGGACCGCGCCGACATCGAAGGCATCCTCAGCTCGCACTTCTGCTAATTCAGAGACCATTATCTGGAGATGTGTTGGTTTTTCAGTTCTAGCCGTGCAATGTCACGAAGGTGCACTTCATCTGGACCATCAACAATGCGCAAAGTGCGGATACCGGCATAAATCGCTGCTAACGGCGTATCTTGACTCACTCCGGCAGCGCCATGAGTTTGAATTGCATGATCAATGATTCGCTCTGCCATGCGGGGGACTACAACTTTAATTGCTGCGATCTCCTTACGTGCCGCTTTTGCACCAACATTATCAATCAGCCAAGCCGTTTTAAGAACAAGTAGTCGAGCTTGTTCGATATCGATTCGAGCGTTAGCAATCCACTCTTGAATAACACCTTGCTGAGAGAGTACCTTTCCAAAAGTTGTTCGCTCTGCCGATCGCGAAACCATAAGAGATAAGGCTCGTTCTGCCATTCCAATAGCGCGCATGCAGTGATGAATTCGGCCCGGCCCTAAACGTGCTTGTGCTATTTCAAAACCAGAACCTTGCTCTCCAATTAAATTACTTATTGGAACTCGTACATTTTCGAAAAGTATTTCTGCATGACCGTGCTGGTCTTCATAACCAAAGACAGTTAGATTTCTTACTACGCTCACCCCAGGCGTATCGATTGGAACAAGAACCATTGATTGGCGACGATAACTCTCGGCCTCTGGATCGGTTACTCCCATTAGAATCAATATCCGGCAACGTGGATCCATCGCACCTGTTGTCCACCACTTACGGCCATTAATTACATAATCATCGCCAACCCGATTGATAGAGGTGCCTATATTTCTTGCATCACTTGATGCGACATCGGGCTCGGTCATGGCAAAGCCAGATCGAATCTCACCATTCAGAAGCGGTGTTAGCCACTGCTGTTTTTGGGCTGCGCTTCCAAAGAGGTGAAGAACTTCCATGTTTCCTGTGTCAGGTGCCGAACAGTT
>WLHG01000138.1 GCA_009702845.1 Actinomycetota bacterium | reverse complement strand
TATCTACAGCGTGAGCTGCTTCCTTCTTGCTGTCGTTGAAGTGTGGAGCCAACGCCGCAATGAATTGGGCCTTATTCATTGAAATCCCCTTATTTACGCGTAAATGTTAAGCAACTGCTTAACGTGTTCTTAAACTTACGCGCATATAAGGGGTGATAGCGCTATTCATGCTGGTGTGTCGCAATATTTATTTTTACCGTTTTTTGCAAAAAACGCATGTTTTACACATAGAAAACCCTCAATTACGCATTGAGAGTTCTCTTGATTCACGCTCACCCTGCCGCAAAAAACAGTTATTTACGCCTATTTTGCGATTAATTACGCACGAATTGGAAGTGTCGCTGGCTTATATGCCGGACGTGTTTTCTCAAAAGCATCAATAGAATCGCTGTTTTTGATGGTTAAACCGATGTCATCTAGCCCCTCCATTAAACGCCAGCGGGTGTAATCATCGATGGCAAATGGCAGAACTACACCGTTATATGAAACCGTGCGGCTCTCTAAATCAACCGTAATCTGCGTTGTTGGGTTGGTCTCGATGGCAAGCCAGATTGCTTCAACATCGCTCTGATCCAAAATAACGGTAAGTAGGCCGCCTTTGAGTGAGTTGCCACGGAAGATATCGGCAAAACGGCTCGATATCACAACTTTGAATCCGTAGTTTTGCAAAGCCCATACGGCGTGCTCACGAGATGAGCCTGTACCGAAGTCAACGCCGGCTACTAAAACAGTTGCCGATTTATATTCAGCTTTATTGAGTACAAACTCAGGATCGCTGCGCCAAGCGGCAAATAAACCATCTTCAAAGCCACTTCGTGTTACACGCTTTAAATACACGGCCGGAATTATTTGATCCGTATCTACATTGCTGCGGCGAAGTGGAATTGCGCTTCCTGTGTGCTTGATAAATTTTTCCATTATTTTTCGCTCCTTTACAAATCTGCCGGTGATGAAAGAGTTCCGCGCAGCGCTGTCGCTGCGGCAACCAATGGACTTACCAAGTGCGTACGTCCGCCTTTACCTTGGCGACCTTCGAAGTTTCTATTTGATGTCGATGCTGAGCGCTCACCCACTGCTAACTGATCCGGGTTCATGCCAAGACACATCGAACAACCTGCATTTCGCCATTCAGCACCTGCATCAATAAATACTTTATCCAAACCTTCAGCCTCTGCCTCTAGCCGCACTCTGACTGAGCCAGGCACAACTAACATACGAAGAGTTGAGGCAATCTTCTTACCTTTTACAACCTCTGCGGCAGCACGTAAATCTTCGATGCGGCCATTAGTGCAAGAGCCCAAGAAAACAGTGTCAATGGCTATCTTTTTAAGGGGTGTGCCAGCAGTCAGTCCCATATAGACGAGTGCGCGTTCGGCTGCTCCTCGTGCCTCGTCATCTTTGATGTCGGCTGGGTTAGGGACGTTTGAATTAAGCGATGCGCCTTGCGCCGGATTTGTTCCCCATGTGACAAAGGCTTCAAGTTCATCGATATTTAGATCGACTTCAACGTCAAAGGTGGCATCGGAGTCGGTAAATAACGTCTTCCAATAAGCCACAGCTGCATCGAAATCTTCGGGTGCATGCGGCTTGCCTTTAATGTAATCAAAAGTAGTTTGATCTGGGGCGATTAATCCAGCGCGAGCACCAGCCTCAATCGACATATTGCAGACCGTCATGCGAGACTCCATTGATAGAGCTCGGATTGCACTTCCGCGATATTCAATAATGAAGCCCTGGCCGCCGCCCGTTCCAATCTTTGCAATAATCGCCAAGATAATATCTTTGGACGTAACACCTGGTCGTAAAGAGCCCTCTACATTTATCGCCATTGTCTTAGGACGGGCAAGTGGAAGTGTCTGGGTTGCCAACACATGCTCAACTTCAGATGTTCCAATTCCAAATGCGAGAGCACCGAAAGCGCCGTGTGTTGATGTATGTGAATCTCCGCAGACAATTGTCATACCTGGTTGGGTCAGACCTAGTTGTGGCCCAATAATATGAACTACTCCCTGGTCTTTATCGCCAAGTGAGTGAATGCGAACACCAAATTCGGCGCAGTTAGCGCGCAAGGTATCTACCTGAAGTTTTGAGACTGGATCGGCAATTGGCAGATCGATATTTTGCGTCGGCACATTGTGATCTTCAGTTGCAATCGTCAGATCAGGACGGCGAACGGGCCGGTTAGTCAGGCGCAGACCATCAAAGGCTTGCGGGCTAGTGACTTCGTGGATCAAATGTAAATCGATGTACAGGAGATCAGGCTCCCCACTCACTGCACGAACAACGTGCTCGGCCCAAATCTTTTCTGCTAACGTTTTAGCCATCGATTCTCACTCCTTCTATTGTGGTATCACATAGTGGGATGCTAATATCACTCTATGGTCAGAAATAATAGCGGAGTTGGCGTCTTAGATAAAGCCGTAGCGATTTTAAGCACTCTAGAAGCAGGTCCACACTCCTTAGCTGAATTAGTAGCCGCAACAGGAATTGCCCGCCCCACAGCTCATCGTTTGGCTGTAGCGCTGGAGTTTCACCGATTAGTAACACGGGATTTATCTGGTCGATTCACTATCGGTGCTCGTAGCGCCGAATTAGGAGCAGCAGCGGGTGAAGATCGATTGTTAGCAGCCGCCGGTCCTGCCCTTGCCGCTCTGCGCGATGCAACAGGTGAGAGCGCACAACTTTACAAACGCCAGGGCGATCAACGCATCTGTGTTGCAGTGGCCGAACGTTTATCAGGTCTTCGTGATTCGGTACCAGTTGGAAGTGCGCTAACGATGTCGGCGGGATCTGCCGCTCAGATTTTATTAGCGTGGGAAGATAGCGAAAAGATTCATCGCGGTTTAACAAATGCACGTTTTACTGCAGCTCAGTTATCTGCCGATCGACGTCGAGGATGGGCACAATCAGTTGGAGAGCGCGAGGCAGGTGTTACATCGGTTTCGGCTCCCGTAAAGGCTCCCAATGGAAAAGTTATCGCCGCAGTAAGTATTAGTGGACCGATAGAGCGTTTAGGTCGCCAGCCCGGCCGCATTCATGCAGCTGCAGTTGTTGCTACCGCTGCTCGCCTGAGTGAATATCTAGCTCGCGAATAACTCTTCCAATAACATCAAAGCCAAATCCTTTTCGCTGCAACAAGGATTGAATCCGGCGAATCTGTACATCGGCCTCTAGCCGAGACATCGTTGCATATTTTTTCATCGCAAGAGAAAAGGCCATTCGATACTCATCTTCTCCATCGATCTCATCGAGTGCCTCATCGATAGAGTTTTGATCCACTCCCCTGGTGCGAAGCTCACCGGCGATTATTCGCTTGGATAGTTTCTTTGAGTTATGACGAGACTGCGTCCACGCCTTTGCAAACTCGGCATCGTTGATCAACCCCGCCTCTTGCAGGCGATAGATAATCGCCTGTGCAACCTCGGGCTCTACCCCGCGTTTTTTAAGATGGGCCAGGAGCTCACCCTTACTTTTGGCCCGCGTAACGAGTGCATTGAGTGCAATCGTGTGTGCGATTTCGTAAGGGTC
>WLHG01000137.1 GCA_009702845.1 Actinomycetota bacterium | reverse complement strand
CTTTTTTCCGTTTAACTGGCAGCAAGTTCTAACACAAGGAGCGTATGACAATGGCAATAATCGTGGTCGATGTGATGTTAAAACCCGAGATTCTCGACCCACAAGGAAATGCCGTTGCATCTGCGCTGCCTCGACTTGGCTTCACTTTTGCCAAGTCTGTGCGCCAGGGAAAGAGATTTGAAATTGAAGTTGAGGGCGAGCCAACAGCTGCGCAACTGGCCGAAGTTGAGAAGGCTGCAGAAGTTTTATTATCTAATCCAGTTATTGAAAGCTATGCAGTAAGAGTTGATAAGTAATGCGCGTTGGAGTCATAACATTTCCAGGAACATTAGATGATCGCGACGCCGCACGTGCCGTCAATGTCGGTGGCGCCGAGGCAGTTGCCCTTTGGCACGCCGATGCAGACTTAAAGAAGGTTGATGCGGTTATCTTGCCCGGTGGATTTTCATACGGAGATTATCTTCGCTGTGGTGCCATCTCACGCTTTGCCCCTGTAATGAAGTTGGTCATTGAAGCCGCAGGCAAAGGAATGCCAGTTCTTGGCATCTGCAACGGTTTTCAAGTTCTCTGTGAATCGCATTTATTGCCAGGAGCTTTAACCCGCAACTCGGATCTTCATTTTATATGTCGTGATCAAGAGATTGAGATTACAAATAACACCACAGCCTGGACCACTTCATTTTCCGTTGGAGAGAAAATTACTATCCCGCTAAAAAATGGTGAAGGATCTTTTCAATGTGATGATCAAACTCTGGCCAAACTTGAGGGTGAGGGCCGAGTGATTGCGCGCTATGTGGGAGAAAATCCCAATGGCTCTCGCAATTTAATCGCCGGGATTACGAATGAGCGCGGAAATGTAGTTGGCCTTATGCCCCACCCAGAGCACGCTATCGACCCATTAACTGGGCCGTCAGCGCAAGGTCTTGGCTTCTTTACATCTATATTGAATGCGATGGTGAAGTAATGTCACTAGATACCGTCGCCATTGCCGAATCAACCCCCGATAACAAACAACCATTTGCCGAGCTCGGTTTAAAGTCTGATGAGTATGCACGTATTAAAGAGATTTTAGGACGTCGTCCTACTTCATCAGAGTTAGCGATGTACTCAGTAATGTGGTCAGAGCACTGTTCATATAAATCATCTAAAGTGCATCTAAAGCAGTTCGGCGACAAAGCCCCAAAGTCCGATGCGCTTTTAGTTGGAATTGGTGAGAACGCAGGAGTAGTCGATGTGGGCCAGAGCTATGCAGTTACTTTTAAGATCGAATCACACAACCATCCATCTTTTGTTGAGCCATATCAAGGGGCGGCAACAGGAGTCGGTGGAATTGTTCGCGATATTTTAACAATGGGTGCGCGCCCAATTGCAGTGATGGATCCGCTTCGCTTTGGTCCCGCCGATGCCCCAGACACACGCCGCGTATTACCTGGAATCGTTGCAGGTGTTGGTGGTTATGGAAACTGTTTAGGTCTACCTAATATCGGTGGAGAAATTGTCTTTGATGAAACTTATGCAGGCAATCCATTGGTTAACGCCTTGTGTGTTGGTGTAATGAAGCACAGCGATATTAAATTAGCAAAAGCGGCTGGTGCTGGAAACTTAGTAGTTTTGTTTGGCGCAAAAACTGGCGGCGATGGAATCGGTGGAGTATCAGTTCTAGCATCTGAGACTTTTGGTTCAGGCGGATCAACGAAGCGTCCAAGCGTGCAAGTTGGAGATCCATTTGTAGAAAAGATTTTGATTGAGTGTTCACTTGAAATCTTCGCCGAGGATTTAGTAATTGGAATACAAGATCTTGGCGGGGCGGGATTATCCTGCGCAACGAGTGAATTAGCTTCAGGCGGTTCGGGTGGCATGAAAGTAGCGCTAGATAAGGTCCCATTGCGTGACCCATCACTCTCTCCTGAAGAGATATTGATGTCAGAGTCACAAGAGCGTATGTGTGCAATCGTCGAACCACACAAACTTCCGCGATTCTTAGAGATTTGCAAAAAGTGGGATGTCACCGTGACCGCTATTGGTGAAGTAACCGATGGTGAGCGATTAGTAATTACATGGAACGGCGAAACGATTGTGGACGTTCCACCACGTACCGTGGCCCACGATGGTCCGGTATATAACCGTCCAATGGCACAACCTGCTTATATTGAAGAGGTTAATTCTCAAAAAGTAATAGTTCCGATTCCAAGCAGCGCCGATGAAATCAAAGCTGCGGTATTAAAACTTGCAGCTGCTCCCAACTTGGCCGATAAAACATGGGTGACTTCTCAATACGATAAATATGTCCAGGGAAATACGATTCAATCACAGCCCGATGACTCTGGAATGGTTCGGATTGATGAGACAACTCAATTAGGTGTTGCAATTTCAACAGATGCCAACGCTAACTGGTCATATCTAAATCCATATGAAGGTGCAAAGTTGGCGCTTGCTGAGGCGGCACGAAATATTGCAACGGCCGGTGCACGTCCATTAGCAGTCACTAACTGCCTTAATTTTGGTTCACCTGAAGATCCAGGCGTGATGTGGCAGTTCGCCGAATCAGTGCGTGGATTGGCAGATGGATGCTTAGAGATGGGGCTGCCAGTTACAGGTGGCAACGTCTCTTTCTATAATCAAACCGGCAGCGTTGCCATCTTGCCGACACCAGTAATTGGAGTCTTGGGTGTAATTCAAGATGTTCGCACACGCACACCGATGAGCTTTGATATCGCCGGGTTGGATTTATATCTTCTCGGTGAAACACATGAAGATTTAGCGGGCAGTGAGTGGGCCTTCTTACATTCTCAACGTATGGGTCAATCACCTACAGCTGATTTAGCCCGTGAAATGCGGCTTATTGAGCTTCTTCTAGCTGGGCATGCATCCAAACTCTTTACCGCCGCTCATGATTTAAGTCAGGGTGGATTATCTGCAGGTTTAACTGAAATGGTTCTCCGTTACTCGGTTGGCGCAACGATCACTTTAGAAAACGCAGGAGTTGACCTTCTGAGTGAATCACCTGGGCGAGTGGTTGTGGTGGTAGAGAACCACAAGGGAGCTGAACTCAAAGCGCTTGCAGCGAAGTTCGCAATTGCATTAACACGAATCGGTACAACGGGCGGGGAATCATTAACAATCAATGATTGCGTTATTGAACTTGGCGAACTTCGCACCGCGCATACTTCGACCTTTCCTAGGTTGTTTGGCTGATAGCGGTGAGAGATTCTAAGATTTTGGAAGAGGTCAAAAGTACATTGGCACTTCTGACGGCTAAGGCACCGGGACGGGCAATTGAGGTACGCATACCTCCATATGCGGCAGTTCAATGTGGTGACGGTCCGACACATACGCGTGGAACCCCTGCAAATGTTGTAGAGATGGATGCTCATACGTGGCTTGCACTTGCCTCTGGGGAAACGACGTGGATTAACGCTCTCAATAGCGGCGCAATCACCGCTTCAGGAGTCCGTGCCGATTTAACTGAGTACTTACCGCTTAGGATTAACGCATGAGCAGGCGCCCCGATGGATTGTTAAATCACAACGTCTTGGATGCAGACAAGGGCCCCCAAGACGCGTGCGGAGTATTTGGTGTTTGGGCACCTGGAGAAGAAGTAGCAAAGCTCGCATTTTATGG
>WLHG01000136.1 GCA_009702845.1 Actinomycetota bacterium | reverse complement strand
GCGGCCAAAATATATGCAGGAAACATTGGACCGATTCCAAGACCAGCGCAAGCAAAACCAATATTTACAATTACGAGTGCCAACAACGGGTGTGAATCTGACAGTGGAACTCCCAACGCAATACCCGCACCCATTCCAAAGCCCCCGATATAGCCGCCAAGTAATACTGTCTTGCGTGGGCCAAAGTGATCTAGGGCTCTATCTCCAAGAAAACGAGCAGTAATCATCGCTAATGAGAATGTTGCAAATGCCGTTGCATTTACGCCTTTTCCATAACCCATGTCATCACGTAAAAGTATTGCGCCCCAGTCGCTCACTGCGCCTTCGGCAATAAGTCCTCCTAATAAGCCAATACCCATTCCCCAAAGTGGTAAAACACTCTTACCGAAAAATGGAATCTTCGCCTGAGTCTCTTCATCTCCCCCGCTGTGATCATCTAAGTTCGCTGGCAACAACTTCGATATTGATGGAATAAAGAGGAAGAAGCATGCGATACCCACTCCGATTAGATTATCGCGGGGTGAAACATGTTTTGCTATCGCCCCACCTAATACCGTTGTAGCAAATGCTCCGCAGCTCCACATTGCATGAAAGGAAGACATAACGCGCTTATTAAGGTGTTTTTCAATCACAACTGCCTGAGTATTACTTGCGATATCCATACTGGAATAACCCAAACCCATGACAAAAAGACCTGCAATCAGAGTTGTCGGAGATGTTGATAAACCCATCAAGATCAAACCCGTCGGCATAATAACTATTGCTACATTTATTACTTTCTTAGTGCCATGCATATGAATAAGCCGACCCGTCAACTGCGCACCAAGAATTGCACCAATTGTGCTCGAAATAAGAATCAATCCAAGCTGGCCATTATTGAGTCCGTTAGCATCACGAATCTCAGGAATGCGAGCAACCCACGCCATCGATACGACACCCATAAAGAAAAATGTTGCCCAGAGACCATTTCGAGCGCGTATCGCAGCTTTGAAAACAACATTACTCATAAGAGTGATAACGGTAACTGACAACAGGTCATAAGTCTGCTTACATAGCTACATGTTCTTCTCCTTCTGGCCACGCAGAAGCGAGTTTTCCAACAATCGAAAAGATCTCATCACTGATCTAATTGCTGGGCTAACAGTGGCAATAGTTGCCTTACCTCTAGCCATCGGCTTTGGCATTACATCGGGGATGTCAGCGGCCGCTGGTTTAACAACTGCAATTATCGCTGGATTTCTAGCTGCAGTTTTCGGAGGATCTAAGTACCAAGTCAGCGGTCCAACAGGTGCGATGACAGTTATTTTGATCCCAGTTATTCATACCTATGGCGCTGGGGCGATCCCAGCGCTGGGGCTCATAGCTGGTGTCATGGTTATTGCAATGGCCGTTATTAAACTTGGCGCAGTTATCAATCGAGTTCCCTGGACGGTAGTTGAGGGATTCACAGTTGGTATCGCCTTCATAATCGCGCTGCAACAGATTCCACTTGCCCTCGGTATCGCTAAAGGCGAAGGGGAAAAGAGTTATAGCGTCGCCTGGAATACATTAAAGAACGCACTTGATGAAGGGCTCAACTACTCATCACTTGTAATCGTCGTCATTACTCTCGTGATCAAGTTTGCGTGGCCCCATCTTGCACATCGCTTAAAAATTAAACACCACATTCCAGCCAGCTTTGTTGCCTTACTTCTTGTGACATTAATTGTTAAGGCGCTATCAATCAATGTTGCCAGTATCGGTAACATCCCTCGCGCACTTGGTACCTACCAAAGCCCAATATTTGAAAACTTAAGCGCACTGCTAGTTCCAGCCCTTTGGATTGCACTACTGGCCGCTGTCGAATCTCTTCTATCTGCGCGAGTCGCCGATGGCATGGCGCATGAGAAGACCCACTTTGAACCTAATCGAGAGTTGTTTGGTCAAGGTCTAGCAACGATTGCCGCATCGGTTTTCGGTGGGATGCCGGCGACAGGTGCAATCGCCAGAACAAGTGTGAATGTGAGGTCGCACGCTAAAAGCCGACTGGCATCGATTTTCCACGCACTCATTCTCCTTCTCATCGCACTTGTCGCCGCACCTCTTGTAAGTGCGATCCCGACCGCTGTGATTGCAGGTCTTTTGCTTGGCACCAGCTATCGAATTCTCAATCCAGTTTCAATCATGGAGTCTCTGCGTACTACTAGATCTGAGGCGGCCACGCTAATTATTACAGCGGTTAGCACGGTGGCAATCGATTTAATCTGGGGAATGGCAATCGGAATTGGGTTTCACATGTTTTTGACACGGAAAAGCAAGGTGCGCACCCTCGAAGAGGGTTAGAATTTGATAATGCGCTCAGTGGATTCGATTCTTGGAACCCTTGAGAGTGAATCAATCGGGATTTTGCGTGAGAGCGCAGCGGCATTTTCAAAGCCGGTAATGATGTATTCAATTGGTAAGGACTCATCAGTCTTACTCCATTTAGCTAAAAAAGCCTTTTTCCCAGCGCAAATTCCATTTCCTCTTCTACACGTTGATACGACATGGAAATTTAAAGAGATGATCACTTTCAGAGATCGAATCGTTAAGGAGAATAACCTTGATTTGATCGTCCACTCTAATCAAGAGGGAATTAAATCTGGTGTGAATCCATTTACATCTGGGATTTCTGAATATACGCGCATCATGAAGACAATGGCGCTTCGAGAGGCCCTAGATAGTTTTGGTTTTAATGCCGCCATTGGCGGCTCCCGCCGAGATGAAGAAAAGAGCCGAGCCAAAGAGAGAATCTTCAGTGTTCGCGAGTCTGGCCACATCTGGGATCCAAGAAATCAAAGACCTGAGTTATGGCAAACCTTTAACACTCGCCTAAACCCTGGTCAATCCATGCGGATTTTTCCATTGTCGGATTGGACCGAACTAGATATCTGGAACTACATCTACGAAGAAAATATTGAGGTAAATCCGCTCTACTTCGCTAAGGAGAGAGCTGTAGTAAAACGCGGGTCACAGTTAATCATGGCTGATGATGATCGCCTTCCACTTCTCGAAGGAGAGATTCCTGAGTTAAGAAAGATTAGATTCAGGACTCTTGGCTGCTATCCATTAACAGCAGCGGTCGAATCAGATGCAACAACCATCGAAGCCGTGGTTAATGAGGTCTTTAATGTCAAATTAAGTGAACGTGCCACAAGGTTAATCGATGGAGAGAATGAAGACTCCATGGAGAAGAAGAAATCTGAGGGATACTTTTGATGAGCGCTTCAATCGTAAGACTTCTAACATGTGGAAGTGTCGATGATGGCAAAAGTACGTTAATCGGCAGATTGCTAGTTGAGACCGATAGCGTTCCACACGATAGCGTTGATGCGACTCGGAATATTCGAAGGAGTGGATCGACGATTCCTGAAGGTGAAATTGACTTCTCCCTTCTCACAGATGGTCTTCAGGCCGAACGCGATCAAGGAATAACGATTGACGTCGCATACAGATCGATGAATTTACTCAATGGCAAACGTCTAATTATCTCAGATGCTCCGGGTCATGAGCAGTACACCCGGAACATGGTGGTTGCTGCATCTCGCGCCGACATAGCTTTAGTGTTAATCGATGCAAGCAAAGGCCTGCGCACTCAAACTTTACGGCACTTAACAATTTGCTCTCTCATGGGAATCCAGAACGTAATAATTGCGATAAATAAACTTGATGCAATGGATTATTCGCAAGCAGTTTTTGATTCGATCGC
>WLHG01000135.1 GCA_009702845.1 Actinomycetota bacterium | reverse complement strand
TACAATAAGAATGCAAATAGTATATAAGGAAGACTTGTTGATTTGAAGGAATGTTATATCTGTTTCCTTCTTTGTCCTGTTACTGGTTAGGAGACTTGAACTCTTATCGTGTGCCAACCTTCAGCGCCATTTGGCGCAACCGGCACATACGCCTCTGGTTGTAGCGCTCCATCTCCATCGGTGGCTCGCACACTGATTGCATAACCACCCTTTGTCGCATTCCATGGCAGCCACCACTGTCGCCACGTTGTCTTGGCGATTTCAGGTCCAAGTACTGCCTCTTGCCACGGAGCTTTATTAACCCTGACTTCCACCTTTGAAATCCCGCGCGTAGGCGCCCATGCAACCCCAGCGATTGCGATAGTTCCGGCAACTACAGAAGTGCCACCCTGTGGAGTATCGATTCGCGACTGCGTCTTTATTGGTGCCCGTTCTGACCAACCACGCGAAATCCAATATCCATGTTTTTGATCAAAGCGGGTTAATTCAATCCGAGTCAGCCACTTCGTTGCCGAAACATATCCGTAGAGCCCAGGAACGATAATGCGCGCCGGGAAACCGTGTTCAAGGGGCAGAGCTTCACCATTCATTCCAATTGCAATCATCGCATCGCTGTTATCTAATGCAGCCAGGGGAAAACCAGCAGTAAAGCCATCAACGGAGTAACCCAATACTTGATCGGCGTCAGCGTTCGGCCCCGCCTCGCGAATTAAATCATCTAAGCGAATACCCAACCAGCGGGCGTTGCCGACTAAATCACCGCCGACCTCATTTGAGACACAGGAGATAGTGTCATCGAGTTCGAATACCGGCCGCGCAGTCAATTGCTTGTAAGTAAAAGTAAGGGGATGGGCAACCATTCCCGTAATCTCTAACTTCCACATATCGAGCGAAACATTAGGCACTGCAAAAGCTGTATCGATTCGGTAAAAATCTTTATTGGGCGTAAAAAGCGGAGATAAACCAGGAGTGCTTAACGCCGGATCACGTGGGGCTTTAGCCAAAAACTTTAGAGGCCGCGGCAACACCGTCTTAATTCGATCGACTTGAACACTCGCCTTTTGAGTGAGCAGTTTGGCTGCCCCGCTTGCTACCAGGCTTACAGCACCAATTGTTCCAACAACCTTGAGTAAATCTCGACGTGAGAGTGAAACACTGAATTCATCGCTTAGCTCCTTCTTAGTCGCTAACCAGTGCAACGCAGCAATAGTTACCGCGCCAGATATGAACGATGGAATAATTGAGAATATATTTGAGCCAGCATCTTGTACAGATGCCCAAATGGCTGCCAGCGTCATGAGTGAAATAAGTAGATATGCCACTTTAGTATTACCAGTAAAGAATGCACGTCCGATAGCGATAGAAATGGCGAAAACCACCGCCAAAATAATTACAATCAGGGCGAGCTTGTCATTGGTCCCAAAGATTTGAATAACGAAGCTCTTTACCGCTGGTGGGACGTGATCGACAATCCTGTTTGCTAGTGAGATGACCGGTGAGTGCCAATTTTTATTGAGCGTTGAAACAAAGTGGCCAATGCTTATTCCGGCCAGAATTGCTAGAGGCCCATAAATCACTCCAAGTTGCCGTTTTTTCATCAGCTCTCTCCGTGCTAGCCCCTAGATCTTTATATAGATAGAACCAGCTTCTTCACTTACGGCATATTTCTTCAGTGCAGATTGTGCAGGTCCTTGTATTACCGCCCCCGTATGTGGATTGAAAGCAGATCCATGACACGGACATCCAAGCTCATTACCAACTGTTTCAACGATACATCCTTGATGTGTGCATGTTGCGCTAAAAACAGTAACTGTGCCGCCTACCTTACTCACAGCAACTGAAAAACTGGCACCAGATGAAGGTTTAATAAGGATCACCTTTGTTTCACCATCGGAAATATCGCTGAGCTTTGCAACAAGGGTTAATGCAGATGTAGTCACGGTTGCACTTGGCTTTGGTGTTGCACTGGCCGAAGCTGTTGGTGAAGCAGAGGCTGCCGCTTTGATTGCAACACCTTTATCCCAAACAAGTAGCTTGCCTTTTTTGATGGCCGTATATTTCTTGTTGCGAAATATAATTACTTGACCAAGACGCTTTGGCTTTACCAGTGGTCCATCAGCGGCAAGGGCGCCTGGACTAAATAGTGAGATTATTGAGCCAGAGATGATGGCGAATAAACTACGGCGTTGCAGATTCATACTCCGTACCGTAACCAGTTGTAAGAAGCTTTGCACGATGAATTCATGGTTTTACCCACTCGATTATCTGCAATCACATCTCTATTGCTTCATAGACCTGCAGACCGGATTGCCCCGGGCAGGTTTTAGCTATCGCTATAGCCCCATCCATATCCTTAGCTTTGATAACCGTATATCCACTTATTGGATTCATTTTGGGGGCGATCTTGACCGCTGGCCCTGACGTAACAAGCGTTCCATCCATCAAGGGATTACCCATATCGACAATACTTTCCTTGATCGAATCAAACCACTGCATCCAAACATCCATAACAGAATCACTCGGAATCTCGTTTGGCTCTGAGTTGTAAAGAAATACAAACTTTTTCATCGTGCTCTCCGTTTCATTAGATGTGAAAACCCCTCACCTTCGGGGGACAATTTACTTCGGAGCAAAAGAGATTGGAATAGTTTTCAAGGAGTTCTCCCAAATCTAACAATTGCGTTAGGAAATTGAAAACTTTTTGTGAGGTGACGAAATCTAAAAGTTATTAAGAAAATATAGACAACCCCTATCTCTCCGGTTATACAATTTCTAAATGGTAGAAAATGTCGATCAGTTCTTTCGTCCTGATGGTTCACTCATCAGAATCCCTGTTAAGGCGACTAAAAAAATCGCGGTCTTACATCGCATCGCCAATACATTTTCGCCGAACGCTAAATATTCAGAAAAAGTTCTCAACGAAGTAATCGAGGCCTTCCATCCTGATAGCGCCGCTATTCGCCGGCATATGATCGAGTACGGAATTATGGAGCGCGATGCCGCCAGCATTTACTGGGTAGCGGCCCACTCTTAGACATTTTATTTTGATTCTCATCACATTTCGCAAGTAGCCAAGGCCCCTAAACAGTGGGAATTTTGGGTCGAAGTTCGCCCAGAGCTGGAATCAGTTAGCCTCAGGCATTAGATGTTTTCCTAATTCTGGAGGATCCATGACCGAAGCAGCACAGTGCCCCTACACAGGTAGCAAGCTCAACAAAGAGGGCACATACAACGCCGACTGGTGGCCTAACCATTTAGATCTCTCAGTGCTTCGTCAGAACTCCCCCGCCTCAGATCCCATGGGCGAAGATTTCAATTACGCAAAAGAGTTTGCAAAGTTAAATATCAAGAACGTCAAAAAAGATATTGAAGCGTTAATGACAACCTCGCAAGAGTGGTGGCCGGCAGATTACGGACATTACGGTCCATTCTTTATTCGCATGGCCTGGCATAGCGCAGGTACATATCGCACATCCGATGGTCGCGGTGGCGCAGGTGCAGGTATGCAACGTTTCGCGCCATTAAATAGCTGGCCTGATAATGTCAACCTCGATAAAGCACGCCGACTCTTATGGCCGATTAAACAAAAATATGGAAAGAAATTATCGTGGGCAGATCTAATGATCCTTGCCGGTAACTGTGCAATCGAATCAATGGGATTAAAAACATTTGGTTTCGGCGGAGGTCGCGCAGATGTCTGGGAGCCCGATGAGACGTACTGGGGCAAAGAGCAGACATGGCTTGCCGATGAGCGCTATAGCGGCGCACGCGATTTAGAGAATCCATTAGC
>WLHG01000134.1 GCA_009702845.1 Actinomycetota bacterium | reverse complement strand
TTAAGTGACCAAAGAAGCCAATAACAAGGGCGAAAATAACGCCGACATTTGCATAAGCCCATGGACCTTCTTTCCCGCCAATTAGGCCAAGAAAATAACCTTGCCAGGCGAGCCAAGAAGCAAAGGTGTTAGTAACAAAACCCCATCCAACAAATGTGCCGATTGCCATCAATGCAATTGAACTCTTATTCCACGCTCCATAGCGACCCGCTGAATCAAATAGGTCAATTTCAGAGTAGGACCTCTTTCGCATCACGACATCGGCTACAAAAATCGCTGACCACACTGCAACTGGCACTCCAAGGGTTATCAAGAATCCTTGGAATGGGAAGAAGAAATTATCGGCAAACCAGACGATATATACCGTGCCGGCCAACATGATCACGGCATCAATTGAAGCGGCAATATGGCGTTTAACTGGAAGTCCGATTGAAACCAGAGTCAATCCAGATGAATAGAGATCGAGTATCGCCCCTCCCACTAAGCCGAGGATGGCAACTAATGCAAAGGGAATCAGGAACCACGTTGGAAGCAATGAAGTCAGCGCGCCAATTGGATCCATTGCAATCGCATCGCTTAACTCTTTACTGCTGCCGGCAAGGGCAGATCCGTAAATAACCAAAATTATTGGAACGATAGATGCTCCGGTGACGGTCCAACCAATAACACTCGAGCTTGAAACACTGCGCGGTAAATACCTTGAATAATCGGCGGCAGAGTTGACCCAACCCAGGCCAATACCTGTGACTCCAAATATAAGGGCACCAATAAATGCTTGATTGCTTGCATCCTTAATTGCACTTACTGCCGACCAATTTACTTCATCGAGTGTAAGGCCGATATAGACAATCGTCATTGCGATTGTTATCAACGTAAGCCACTTCTGTATTTTCATAATTGTAGAGAAGCCAAGCACTCCCCCGAAAACTGTCAGGGATACTGCAATTAGAAAGCCAATAAAGAGAGATAAATTGTGATCAATATGTCCGACTCGTGCAAAAACTGTTCCAGTTGCAAGAGTTGCAAGTGACACCAAAACTGTTTCCCAGCCGACGAAGATGAGGTATGACAGGAATCCCGGGACGATATTTCCCTTAACGCCAAAGGCGGCTCGAGACAAAATCATCGTCGGCGCATTTGATCGCTTTCCAGCTAGAGAGCTAACGCCAACAACTAAAAATGAGAGCACCGTTCCGATGATTGCAGCCCAAGTTGCCTGCCGAAAGGAAATTCCGAAACCGAGAAAGAAGGCGCCGTATGAGAGTGCTAAGAGCGAGACATTTGCCCCTGCCCATGGCCAAAAAAGACTGCTGGCCTTGCCGGATCGCTCTGACTCGGCAATAACGTTAGGACCGTTTAACTCTAAATCAAATATAGGCACTGACCGAGTCTACTTTGTGCGGCGCCTATCGAAGAGAAACCAGATGCCGATGACGGCAAATCCAAAGCCAAATTGAATCAAATGCGTGGTGTGACGTTGAAAGAAATTGTGGTGCGCATGCTCATCAACGTGAGTCTCGGGAGTAGTTGTTGTGGGAGCTATTGGAACCGGCGTCGGCTCAACGGACGCCGTTGAAGCTTCGGCGGAAGCGGTTCTACTGGGCGTGTTTTTGCTTTGGCTAGATTCCAAAGGTTCAGGAGAAGCCGCGATATCAACACCTGCGACAGTAAATGAAATGGAGCCTTCGACCGGATGACCGTCTTCGGATACAACACGGTAAGAAGCTGTGACGCGCCCATGCGCGTCTCTGACTCCGATCGTTGCAAAGATTCTCGCACCTGCAACGGTTGCATTACCAACCTGAAGTGTCCGACCAGAAGCGTCCTTAACAATCAAGGTATTTACAGTGGCTCCATCTAAAACAGTCAGATCGCCATCGAACTCACACCAAACTTCGGCGGGCATGGTTGCCAGTACAGCATTATTTTTCGGAGATGTGGCAGTGACTTGCCCATGTGCCTGAGCTGGAGCAGAGTTGAGAAACAGGAGACCAATGAGCATTACGGACGTCACAAATATTTTCCTCATTGATCCCCTGCCTTTCCTCGTTGGTTGATTAATTAAGCAACTGTTGTAACTGAGGGGGCTGGACCCCACTCGATTGTCGACTCAGCAGCCTTCGTTGTTCCATCGGTGATGTGCCAATTCAAATATAAAGGCAGCTTGCTTCCATCTGTTTGAGTTGCGTAGCAGATTTGCGTTGTCTTAAACGCAACTACTTGAGGCGCTTTATCCCATTTCACTTTTAGGCCAAAGTCGAAGAATGTCCCATCATCAATGACCCAAGATTTAGCCTTTGCAGTCCATGTCACTGTGTAGTAATCAGGAACCTTCAACGCATCAACCGTTGCAGATGCAACCACTGATGTTTTGAAGCCGTGAATGAATTCTGGTGTTGGCTTTCCTGCGATTTTTGGTACCGTGACAACAAATACGGACGTTCCATACTTATTCTCTTTATACGTGCAACCGTGCCCCAAGCTCAGATAAATACGGCTGGACTGTCCAGCTTGAAGCGTATTACCTCTGGTCTGAGTTCCTACATGTGCAGATGCCGGGTAAACACTAATACCCATTAGTAAAGCAACAACCGATACAGCTATTAGTAATTTTCTTTTCATAGTAGATTCCTTAAAAGTTAAAATGGAATCCGCTGCGCAGGCAACCTAGAGAAAGACTTTGCGGGTGAAGTTATTCTCTTAAGCGGCTGCCGAAGCAGGTGGTGCACGCTCAAAGAGATGAGATGCCAAAATCTCTGAGTTGATGCACCATATACGCGAAAAGAATCCAAGCTTTACGAAATCGACCAGCTTGATGGGGGTAAAAGTTATTGTCTGAGTTATGAATAGTTCGATACGGGCAATGAGCTCTTCAAAATGACGTACGAGATGAAAGGAAAGAAAAACTGCGATGGCATGAGCGATCGACATCCGTGTATCGCTATGGGGCATGGTGAAGCAGAGATGCCCTCCAATCTGGAAGATCAGTAAGAGCGAGGCCAGAGCTGGACCACTGAATTCGTTCGGGGCTTTAATGAAGAGAAAGAAGGCGCTACAAATAAAGAGGGCCGGTGCAAAAAGAGTTACCGTAAGCGCGCCGCCACCAATTAAGTGAGCCAGAGCCATGCTCAATGTAAAAAGAGAAGTAAATGCCAGCGAGCGAATCAGGCGCTGGATCAACATCCGGTGAGTTTAGTCAAGAAAAAAGTCCAGTAGGAAGTCTTTCGTACCGGGTGTTACAGAGTATTTCTCTAGATCGGTGATTCCTTCGGAGGCCAAAAGTTCGTCATCTACGAAGAAGTTGCCCGTGCACTCAGTCGATGGGCGATTGAAAATAATGTAGGCGGCATCTGCCAAAATCGCTGGCGTGCGCCCTGCGCTGGCATCTATGCCTGGAATCATCTGCAGGGCCGCGGTATCGATAACCGTCCTTGGCCATAGGGCGTTAATTGCGATTCCGTCGCGCTTGAACTCTGCGGCCATACCGAGAACGCACATACTCATTCCATATTTAGCCATCGTGTAGGCGACATGGTTTTTAAACCACATGGGCTTCATAGAAAGAGGTGGAGATAGGTTCAAAATATGTGGATTGCGGCCATCTAAAGCCGATTGCCTCAAATATGGAATCACGGCTTGGGATGTTAAAAATGTTCCGCGTACGTTGACATCAAACATTAAGTCAAAGCGCTTAGCCGGTGTTGCCTCGGTCTTTGTAAGGTTAATCGCACTTGCATTGTTGATCAAAATATCGATTCCACCAAATGTATCTGCAGCGAGCTTTACCGCCGCTTCAATCTGGTT
>WLHG01000133.1 GCA_009702845.1 Actinomycetota bacterium | reverse complement strand
ATCGCTACGGTGCTGAGTGCGCAGTGCACAGACAAAAGGGTAAATCAGGTTACCCCACCACTCTTTAAGAAATATAAGAGTGTAAAAGCCTTTGCAAAGGCCGATTTAGAGGATATAGAGCGCCTCATCTTCTCAACCGGCTTTTATCACAGCAAGGCCCGCCATATCAAAGGCCTGTCAATAAAGATCCTCAATGAATTTGGCGGCGAAGTTCCAGCGACGTTGGAGGAGTTGATTTCATTGCCCGGGGTTGGACGTAAAACTGCCAATGTTGTTTTAGGACATGCATTTGATATTCCGGGAATAACGGTCGATACACATTTCGGTCGGCTCTCTCGTCGCTTCGGATGGACCAGCGAAAAGGATCCTGTGAAAGTTGAACATATTGTTGGTGAATTAATTCCTCAGCAGGAATGGACAAATCTATCGCAGCGCATGATTTGGCATGGTCGGCGCATCTGTCATTCTCGCAAACCCGCATGCGGTGTTTGTCCAGTTGCAAAGATCTGTCCTAGCGTTGGCATTGGTGAAATGAATGTAGAAAAAGCTATGCTGCTCGTAAAGACAGATAAGGATTTTCGTTGAAAAAAATATCCCTCGTACTCTCGTTACTCTTATTGAGTAGCTGCGCTGCACCGACGAAAGAAATCGCAGGACAGGTGATTTCCTGTTCAAGTATTACGAGTTATACGAATGAAACTTCGATAGTTTTGGATTGTTTAGATGGTGGCGATGGCGCGGCCATCGGTGGAATAAAAGGTCCTGCGATAATTAATGTTTGGGGTTCTTGGTGCGGGCCGTGCAAAGAAGAGATTCCCATCTTTAGATCTTTCTACGCAAAAACCAATGGGAAGCTGCAGTTAATCGGTGTCGATGTCGAAGAGTCCTCGATTGAAGCTGGACGCAGATTTGTTTTGAAGAACGGAATCACATGGCCAAATCTCTACGATAGAGATGGTCGCTCGCGAAAGTATTTTGGAATGGGAGTACCAGTTACTTGGTTTATTGCCCCAGATGGAAGCGTTGCCTATAAGCACATAGGCGTACTTAAGAACGAAATTGAACTAATTACGCTCACAAGTAAGTATTTAGGGGTAAAGCTTTAATCCTCATCCTTAGCGCCTTGCAAGCCTGCCGCTATCAACTTCATGATGTTTGGATCTGCCAAAGTCGTTGCATCGCCAACTTCGCGGTTTTCTGCAACGTCTCTTAGCAGGCGACGCATAATCTTGCCGCTACGAGTCTTTGGAAGTTCATTTACAATCAGAATCTGTCGTGGCTTTGCTATCGCTCCAATCTCTTTAGCAACGTGGTTTCGCAGTTGAGTATTGAGTTCATCACCATTTGCATGTTCAATACCAGAGCGCAAAATAACAAAGGCAACAATTCCTTGTCCCGTCATAGCATCAGAGGCACCAACAACGGCAGCCTCGGCTACTGCTTCATGTGAAACGAGGGCTGATTCAACTTCCGTTGTTGATATTCGGTGACCAGAAACATTCATGACATCGTCAACTCGACCAAGAAGCCAAATTGCACCATCGTCATCGAGCTTCGCACCGTCGCCAGCAAAATAGATTCCGCTAAAGCGTGACCAATACGTTTCCTTATACCGTTCATCTTCGCCCCATACCCCGCGCAACATTGAAGGCCAAGGCTGATCAATAATTAAGTAACCACCATGTCCATCGGCAACTGGAGTGGCATTGTCATCTACAACTTTTGCACTGATACCTGGAATTGGACGCATCGCAGATCCCGGCTTTGTTGCAGTTATGCCAGGCAAAGGTGAAATCATGATCGCACCTGTTTCTGTCTGCCACCACGTATCAACAATTGGACAGCGATCTCCACCGATGATTTTGCGGTACCACATCCAAGCTTCAGGATTAATAGGCTCTCCTACTGAGCCCAATAAGCGAAGCGATTCCAAATTATGTGCCTGTGGAAATTCATCGCCCCACTTCATCCATGTGCGGATCAATGTTGGCGCGGTATACAAAATCGTTACACCGTACTTTTCAACGATCTCAAAAATGCGCCCTTTATGTGGCGTATCTGGGGTTCCCTCATACATAACCTGGGTAGCCCCATTAATAAGGGGCCCATAGACAACATACGAGTGACCTGTAATCCAGCCAACATCGGCCGTGCACCAATAAATATCGGTTTCAGGTTTTAAATCAAAGACAACTTTATGAGTGTATGCAACCTGCGTTAAATATCCACCAGTTGTATGAAAGATACCCTTTGGCTTAGCTGTTGTACCGGATGTATACAAAATAAATAGCGGGTGTTCAGCATCAAAGCTCTCTGCAACATGTTCGGCAGATTGGCGACCAACTATGTCATGCCACCAGATATCGCGATCTGTCCAGGCGGTCTCCTGCTTTGTGCGCGCAACAACTAATACCTTCTCGACATTGTGTTTGCCTTTTAGCGCCTCATCAACGGCAGGCTTTAAAGCAAAGGCTGCACCTTTTCTAAAACCTCCATCGGAAGTAATAACTAACTTTGCATCGGCATCTTGAATTCGAGATAACAATGCATCGGCAGAAAAGCCACCGAAGACAACTGAGTGCGGTGCACCGATACGGGCGCATGCCAACATTGCAATAGCCGCCTCTGGAATCATCGGCATATAGATTGCAACGCGATCTCCCGCATTTATTCCAAGTTCAATTAAAGCGTTTGCTGTCTTTTTTACTTCAGTGAGAAGATCAGCATAAGTAATAGTTTGCGTATCGCCAGGTTCGCCTTCAAAATAAAATGCGACGCGGTCTCCGCGACCCTCATCTACATGTCGATCAAGAGCGTTGACTGAAGCATTTATTTTTCCACCTATAAACCATTTAGCATAAGGAACTTCCCACTCCAAGACAGAATCCCATTTTTTCTCCCACGTAAGAGCGCTAGCTTGCTCTTCCCAAAAAGCCAAACGATCCATGTTGGCATGGGCATACTCATCTGGTTTGGCATTGGCATCTTCGGCAAATTCAGGACTAGGAAGGAAGTAACGATCTTCGCGTAGAAGGTTCTCTAACGACTCATGGTCTTGGCTCATAGCGTGTGAGGTTACTAGTTGGCCATTGTTATCAACAGGCTTTGGAGAGTGCTCTTTGTCATCTCGGTGAGCCTAGAAAGATGCTGGCACCCAATGAAAGGAGAAAAATGAGCATCACTGCGCTAATCCTGTTAATTCTCAAACTCTTGAGTAACCCAACGCTGGTTGCGGCTGTCGCACGCTTCCTCAGCAACGTTCTCAAGGCGCTGACCTAGGCGCTAATGAAGAAGCCTCCGGAGTCCACATTCCGGAGGCTTTCTTGCGCCGTTTTTAGGGATTAGTCGTGCCGCTTTTGTGGGATTAGCTCTGTAAGTGAGATGATTGGCCGTAAGCCTCTAGATGGTTCAACGAAGTGCTCTCCTAGAGTTTTACACCAGAGCCACTAGGAGCGAAAATGCCGATTGCAACCCCTGAGATTTATATTGACATGCTGGAACGCGCTAAGAAGGGCGCCTTTGCATATCCGGCAATAAATGTTTCATCGTCACAGACCATCACTGCCGCTATTCGTGGTTTCGCCGAAGCTGAGTCCGATGGAATTATTCAATTCTCATGGGGTGGGGCTGAGTACGCATCTGGCTCTACCGTAAAGAAGATGGTCGATGGCGCCGTTGCTTTAGCCGAGTATGCACATGTTGTAGCCAAGAACTACAACGTCAATATTGGAATTCACACCGATCACTGCCCGGCTGAAAAGTTGGATGGCTTCATGCGTCCACTATTAGCATTTGGAGCACAGCGTCT
>WLHG01000132.1 GCA_009702845.1 Actinomycetota bacterium | reverse complement strand
GATCTTTGGTGTGCAGGACTGCCGCTAATGCCACAGCGCATGTGCCCGTTCCGCAGGATTGAGTCTCACCACTTCCACGCTCATATACACGCATAGCGAGTTCGTGATCACCGGTAATCTGCACAAACTCAACGTTGACGCCTTCAGGGTATGAGTCACGAGGTCGAACTACTGGAGGCTCATTTAATGGCCCTACATCTTTAATGTCTTCAACAAAGACGACGGCGTGCGGATTCCCAATACTGATGTTGTAACCATTCCAGATTAAGGAGTTAGTAGCAGCCGTAATCTCTTCGCCCTCATTGGTGACCTGCCCCATGTTGACTGAGATGTCCCCCACCATTGGTACGCGCAGATGTTTGATTCCGTTCCGGGTATTAATTGCGAAGATGCCTTCAGGCATATGTCCGCGTTCGACCAAGTAACGTGCCATAACTCGAATACCATTACCGCACATTTCGGCAAGTGAGCCATCGGCATTTCGATAGTCCATAAACCACTTACCGTCGCGCTTAATAATTCGAATCAAGCCATCGGCACCAATTCCACTTTCGCGATTACATATTGCCGCAGTTTGAGCAGTCGTGATCGAATGTTCATCACTTGGATCAAATACAAGGATGAAGTCATTGTGAGTCCCGTGCCCATATGTTGCGATCATTGAATTGAGTTTATCTTCTCAAGATGGGCAAGAACGGTCTCTAAGCGGGGTTGAACGGGAGATATCCACGTGATGCGTCCATCACGAGAAAACCAGGTCTCTTGACGTCTTGCATACTGTCGAGTCGCACGTTTGGTATCTTCGCGCGCCTCATCTTCACTCATTAATCCCTTTCGAAAGGCGATTACTTGCGAATAACCAAGGGCAAGCTGGGCGGTGCGCCCCTGCGTTATTCCCTTTTCCAAGAGTTGATCAACTTCATCGACAAAGCCTTGCTCCCACATGCGATCTACGCGCTCACTTATTCGAACATCTAAACTCGGGCGATCCATGACTAATCCAAATTGTCTGGCATCTGGATATCGAGAACTGGCCTCGCGCGGAAGATTTGCGGTAAACGGTTTTCCCGTAATTTCAATTACTTCAAGTGCTCGAATCACTCGTCGTCCATTTGCTCGATCTATTGCTATGGCTGCCGCAGGATCTAACTTCTCTAATCGCTCAAAAAGTGCGTTTAAGCCAATCTCTTCCAACTCTTTCTCTAAACTCTCTCTCACGGCTGGATCGGTATCTGGAAAGTTGAGCTCGTCCAGAATCGACTTAATATATAGACCGGTTCCACCGACAATAATTGCGCGCTTGCCACGATTTTCAATATCAGCAACTGCAGCGCGTGCAGCGCTTTGATACCAGGCGACAGTTGAGTCTTGATTTACATCTAATACATCCAATAAGTGATGAGGAATTCCTTGTCGATCTTCAACGCTCAATTTAGCTGTACCGATATCCATACCTCGGTAAATCTGCATTGAATCTGCATTGATAATTTCACCGTCAAAGTGATGAGCTAAGGCAATAGCTAAATCACTTTTGCCGGTAGCAGTTGCTCCACAAACAACAATCAGACTCATCGTGATAATGTCGGCATCCCGAGCATCGTGGCAGTTCGAGATGCCTCTTTATTGCGCGCCTCATGTGCATCTGCGCCACGAGTTTTACGAATCACACCTGGAGTTCCAATTAAATAGTGTGCCGAAGCTTGTGTAATAACAACTTCAACCTCATCCCCCGGGCGGGCAGTTACAGAATTATCAAAGTGGACAAGTCGAAAATCTTCGCTTCGACCAGTCAGGCGATCCTGTGCACTATCGCGGCGGCCCTCATAATCACCTACTAATACTTTAAAGTTTTTACCAACGGCCTCTTGATTAACTGATAGCGAAATTAGTTGCTGGTGATTGTGCAAACGTGTGTATCTCTCGCCAACAACTTCTGGGGTGATCTGATCGGGCATTGTTGCCGCTGGCGTCCCAGGACGAATTGAGTATTGATACGTGTAAGCAGCGGCAAAGCGGGCCTGCGTACATAAATCTAATGTGGCTTGAAAATCCGCCTCAGTCTCACCTGGAAAACCTACAATGATGTCAGTTGTAATCGAGGCATGTGGCATCGCAGTACGTACTCGATCTAAGATTCCTAAGTATCTATCTGTGCGATAAGAGCGACGCATAGATTGCAGAATTGAGTTCGAGCCTGATTGTAAAGGCATATGCAAATGCGGCATAACATTTGGAGTCTGCGCCATGGCATCAATAACATCATCCGTAAAATCACGAGGATGTGGGGACATAAACCGCACTCGCTCTAAGCCATCCACTTTTCCACAATCCCTCAGCAAATTTGCAAAGGCGTGACGATCACCGAAATCAACCCCGTAAGCGTTTACGTTTTGGCCAAGTAAGGTAATCTCAATAACACCTTGCTCCACAAGGGCGCGCACCTCAGCCAAGATCTCTTTAGCTCCACGGTCCTTTTCAATTCCACGCAACGTGGGGACTATGCAGAAGGTGCACGTGTTGTTGCAGCCAACTGAGACCGAGACCCACGATGAAAAAGCCGACAAACGCCTAGCTGGCAGAGTAGATGGGAAGTGTTCGAGAGATTCAAGGATTTCAATTTGAGACTCTTCTTCAATCCGCGCACGCTCTAGCAGAACTGGAAGTGAGCCAACGTTATGTGTTCCAAAAACGACATCGACATACGGTGCCTTTTTCAAGATCGTTGATTGGTCTTTCTGCGCTAAACACCCACCAACTGCGATTTGCATCAAAGGATTTAACTTCTTAATCGGTGCTAGAAATGAGAGGTTTCCGTATAGTTTGTTGTCGGCATTTTCGCGAACGGCGCAGGTGTTAAAAACGACGATATCTGCCTGTTCGCCCTCGATGACAGGCACGTATCCAGCCTCATCCAGCAAACCAGCGATGCGTTCGGAGTCATGAACATTCATCTGACAGCCATATGTTTCAACGCTGTAGGTACGGATCATGTGCCTATCGTAGAGCCTTAATTAGAGGGCAATAACTTCAATCTCAAAGGTCGTACGGTTAACTAATGCGCAATGGTGATTTTCTAGGCTCTTCCAACCAGGTTGATTCCATCCACTTGAGGCAAAGAGGACGCCTTCTGGGGTAGGCAGGTATTTAATCTCATAATAATCGGCAGGGGCCCAGTCTGGCTTCTTCGCACTGTTGTGCTCGCTTACAGTTATAAAGAAATCTCGGTTCATTATCATGCAGTTTAAGCTCGTTGTTTCGCCATGTTCTTTAATTATTTTTAGCGCACTCTTGATGCCATCTACCAAACCTAGCTTTTCAACTTCGGTCATTACTAAATAAAAATATCGCTCACTATCGGTATCACCGACAATCAGTGGAAGAAATTTTGGGTCGATGAAAGGGGCAACAGCATCAGGTGGAAAAATAGAGCCGTTATGGATAAAGGAATAGTCACCATACATAAAGGGATGCGTATTATTTTCGCTAATCGACAAGCCCTTTGTTGCCCAGCGAAGATGCAAGAGCGCGCCATCGGCAACATTCTTAGAAACTACGTCATCGAAGGTGCTGCTTTGTGCGGCCGCCTCCACTTTTTTCTCAAGAACCGTGTGGCTTCCCCCTTTATCAACGGTAGAAAGTCCCCAACCATCACAATGAACGGAGGAAAGTGCGACAAAATCCAAAAATTCATTTCCGACTAAGGCTGGAAACGAGGTTTTACTTGGCGACACGTAGCCCATTAGCCGGCACATTTCTCGGTAATCCTCTTCCCTTTAAGTCACACTATGAGGTAGAAATGCTACACCCGAAGAGTCTCAAGGAGGAGTACAT
>WLHG01000131.1 GCA_009702845.1 Actinomycetota bacterium | reverse complement strand
TTAGATGATGTGGCCCGTGTTGGCACTAACTTCGAGTTAGATGGTTCGCTTTCAGATCTAACATGGTTTGGATCTGGCCCACACGAGTCTTATCCTGATAGAAAGATTGCTCGAATTGGTCGTTACATCTCCAGCGTTGCCGGCCAATATATTCCATATGTGCGTCCACAGGAAAATGGTGGACACAACAACGTGCGTTGGTTTGAACTTACAAATGCACTCGGACATGGAGTTCGGATTCAATTATCCAAGCCTTTACAAGTGTCTGTGACGCCCAACCGCGCTGTTGATTTAGCCGATGCCACACATGATGTAGAGGTAATCGCCAGTGGAAATACCGTTGTTCATATCGATGCCGCTCACCGTGGTCTCGGAACGGCTTCCTGTGGTCCTGACACACTCGATAAGTACATTGTTAAAACGGGAGTTCATACGTGGGAGTGGATCGTTACATCAATCCCTAATTAATCCAATTAATCTAAGTGAGACAGTGGCCAGCGGATTGCTATTGGGTATTTACAGCTACGTCCATCCCCCGACGACTTGCCACGTGCACGTCGCCACATCCAAGGAAGTGCAAAGGTAATAAACCACAGTGATGTCACGATTGCGCGCATCACCTTCGACTTCTCCTTCGCAGGTGGAAGTGGATCTCGCCAACGTGCGTCAAATGGGAGTTCGATAAGTTCAAGGACCGCCTGTGAAACTCGATCATGGCCCATTGCATTTAAATGGAGTCGATCAAAAGCTAGAAATCTGCGATCACTGAATGCAACCTCTTCATTAGCATCGGCGATAATGGCACCAACTTCTAACCCAACTGTGCGCACATTGCGATTAAATTCGCTAAAGCGTTGCTCCCACATCTTTGCAGAGCGTCCAGTATTGCCAGTTCTTTCCAAAACGGTAAACAACATAATCTTCGCACCCGAGGCGGCCAGACGTCGCACTGCATCGGCATAGAGCGGCAGTACGAGCTCGGCCTTGTAGCCCGGACGTATAACATCGTTTGCGCCAGCGTGAAAAGATATAAGTGTTTGCGGGCCAGTTACTTGAACAAGTGCGGCTTCGATCTGCTCATCAAGGACTTGGCGCACCAACTTTCCACGTATAGCTAAATTTGCATATGAAAAATCTGGATGATACTTAGCCATAACATCTGCAGTGCGATCGGCCCAGCCACGGTACTGACCATACTTTTTCTCATCACACATACCCTCGGTATAAGAGTCTCCAAGTGCGATAAAACGCTGATAAATCAATTCAATTAGCCCTTACGACGTGCCTGATCTACAAAGAAGAGGGCGATTGCGGTCGCAACGCTGGCATTTAGTGATTCTGTAGTTGCACTGATTGGAATCGAGATTACAAGGTCGCATTTTTCACGGGTTAAGCGGGCGAGTCCCTTACCTTCACTACCAACTACGATCATGATCGCCTCAGAGGCGATTTTCATCGAACTAATTAACTCCTCTGACTCTCCATCTAGCCCAACTACAAAGAGACCCTCTTTTTTAGCGGCATCAATAGTGCGTGCAAGATTTGTCACTTGTGCAATTGGTAAACGCGCTGCTGCGCCGGCTGAAGATTTCCATGCCGATGCTGTCATTGATGCTGCGCGACGTTCGGTCATGATTACACCCGCTGCACCAAATGCTGCCGCGCTTCGAATGATTGCACCTAAATTGCGGGGATCGGTCACGCCATCGAGTGCGACCACAAGTGCTGGATACTTTGCGCGTTGCATGATCTCTTCAAAACTTGAGTATTGAAATGGTTTAATTGCAAGAATAATTCCTTGGCTATTCGGTGAAATACCTTCAACCTCTGCACGGTGTGCCTCACGAATCGGTAAACCTAAGTGAAGAGCTAATTTTAACGATTCGGCGACTCGATCATCGACCTCAATGCTGCGTGCAACTAATAGTTCAGTCGATGGAACACTCTCGCGTAGCGCCTCTAGAACGGCGTTACGTCCTGCAACTATTTCACCTCTTGGGCGATCTCCGCGTGGTGCGCGCGGGGCTCTAATCTCTTTGCCATCACTTCTGCCAGTTGTTACTTTGCCGGCTCCGCGAACCGTAGTTTTGCTCGAACTCTTTTTTGCAACGGCTTTTTTGCGCTTTGCAGCTGCGTGATAGGGACGGTCTTCAGCCTTAGGTGTTGGGCCTTTTCCAGTTAAACGCTTTTTATTCTTGCCACCAGTGCCGCCGGCTGGTCCCTTTTTTGATGCGCGGATTGCGCCTTTACGGGATGAATTTCCGGCCATGGTTAGCTCTTTTCCATAATCGACCAACGTGGCCCTTGTGCAGTATCTTCAATTGTAATTCCTAAAGCCAGCAGTCCATCACGGATGGCATCTGATGCGGCAAAATCCTTGCGATCACGTGCAGATGCACGCTCTGCAAGTGCCAATTTAATTACACCATCCATAGCCTCTGCCACATCACTGGATGTTTGTGTTCCAAAGCGTGCGTCAAAAGGATCACAACCCAAAATCTGTAAAGCGCCACGGATTTCGCCGGCATTTTTAGAGATTGCAGCTACGTCGCCATCGGTTATAGCTTGATTTCCCAAGCGTAAGTTTTCCCAAACAGTTGCAAGCCCTGCGGGAACCGCTAAATCATCATTCATTGCCAGAGCAAAAGAGCTACTTACAAGCGCTGCGGGCTCTGCCCCAATAATTTCAGTGGCGCGCTTTAAGAAGCTTTCAACTCTGCGAAAAGCAACTGCCGATTCATCTAGCGCCGATTCGGAGTACTCGAGCATCGAACGATAATGCGCACTGCCTAAATACCAGCGAAGTTCGATTCCGCGCACGCGCTGTAAAATCACTTCAACAAGAAGGGCGTTACCCAGAGACTTTCCCATTTTTTCGCCAGACTGTGTCACCCAAGCATTGTGTAACCAGCGTTTAGCAAATCCATATCCAGCCGCCTCTGATTGAGCGATTTCATTTTCATGGTGAGGAAAGATTAAATCCAATCCCCCTCCATGAATGTCAAAGCTCTCACCTAAATAAACAAACGCCATGGCAGAGCACTCCAAGTGCCAACCAGGGCGACCCGCTCCCCATGGAGTTGGCCATGATGGCTCTCCCGGTTTAGCGGCTTTCCAGAGAGCAAAATCGCGGGGATCTTTCTTTTGTGAAGTTGCAGCATCCACATCTGTGGCTGGTAATAAGTCGTCAATGCGCTGACCTGAAAGCGTTAGATATCGTTTCAATGCCCGAACTTCTAGGTAGACGTCACCGTTACCAGGGGCGTAAGCAGTTCCGTTATCTATCAGAATCTGCATGAGTTCAATCATCTGCGTGATGTGGCCCGTTGCTCGCGGCTCATACGTTGGTGGAAGAACGTTAACGGCATCAAAGGCCGCAGTAAATTCTCGCTCATATCTCATGGCCAACGCCCACCATGGAGTTTTCTCATGCGCTGCTTTTTGCAAAATTTTGTCGTCGATATCTGTCACATTTCGAATCATGGTGACGTCATATCCGCTTTTAATTAGCCAGCGGCGCAAAGTATCAAAATTGACTGCACTGCGAATGTGTCCAATATGTGGGGCGCCCTGAACTGTTGCTCCGCACACATAGATTGAAACTTCACCCGCCTTTATCGGGGTGAACTCTCCAACCTGGCGCGTTGCAGTGTCGTATAAATGAAGTGCGGGCATTGTGCGATTCTACCGCTTGAAAACAAGGGCCGATGCGATTGCAGCAATCCCCTTGCCCTCACCTGTAAGGCCCATGCCATCAGTTGTTGTAGCAGATAGCCAAACTACGGCGCCACCAAGGGCTTGTGAAAGTGCGGCAATAGCTTCAGCGCGACGCGATTGCATTTTCGGCCTGTTTCCAATGATTTGAACCGTCACATTTGAAATC
>WLHG01000130.1 GCA_009702845.1 Actinomycetota bacterium | reverse complement strand
TCGGCCCAATTTGTCTCGAGAGCCTCAATAAGTTGCAGGACAAAGAGAGGTGAAATATTTACTCGAGATACGACGACACCATTTGCACCCTCTGGAGAGAAATCAAGTCGTGCAAAATCGATTGTAAATTCGTAGTCGCTATGTTTAATAGCGGCAAAATTCGCCCACACTCCCCCAACATCCTTTAGATCTAAGTGAAGGTTTAATCCAGGGCTCTGCTCATTATTGTTATCCATGCTCGCAATAATAAGCCCCACAGGCTGCGTAATTCTCTTCCTACAAAACCAGATGAGAGCATTTAATGGAGATTACCCAGAGAGCCTCTTTCCCTCTTGCTAATAAATAATCTATCCTCTCGAAATGCGATACCAACCAGCTCGAATTCCAATTCAAGAGGGCTTAGCCAGAGGCCACGAATTTCATCAATTAATGGAGGGGCGCAGAAGCGTCCGAATGTTCTCTGATGAACCCGTGCCGAAAGAGGTCATCGAGACAGCTGTCTTAACGGCTAATACATCTCCTAGTGGGGCTCATCAACAACCATGGACTTTTGTTGCAACAAATGATCCCGATGTTAAACATCGCATTCGAGTAGCGGCAGAGATTGAGGAGCGGGAAAACTACGAAGGTGGACGGCTTCCGCCGGCCTGGCGTGATGCGTTGGCCCATATTGGAACGAACTCAGATAAGAGTTATTTAGATGTTGTGCCGTGGATCGTCGTCGCCTTTGCGCAAAAATCAACACCTCTTCCCGATGGATCCCTCGTTAAGAATTATTATGTCAGTGAATCTGTCGGAATCGCATGCGGCTTATTTATCGCTAGTTTGCACACAATGGGGTTGGCAACGCTGACGCATACGCCAAATCCGATGGGCTTTCTCAATGAAATATTTGAACGTCCCGTAACAGAGCGGCCATATATTTTGTTCCCAGTCGGGTACCCAGCCGAAAACTGCGAAGTTCCTGATTTAGTGAGGAAGCCGTTAGATCAGATCTTGCTTCTAAAGTGATGGCACGTTCCTAGAATAAAATTGTGTGTACTCCAACGTGTTCCAGCCTAATTTGTCATAGAGAAATTTTCCGGCATCGGTGGCAAATAGCAGGCCAGTGTCTTGACCTGCCCGCACATGGTGCTGCTGAACATATTGCAAAAGCTGTGCCCCATAGCCTTTTTTCTGAGCTGATTCGGGGGTTGCCATTGAATAGATGCCAAAGCTATTTTCAAAAACAACGCTCGTGACTATTGAAACAAGTTGACCTTTGTCATGTAAGAGCCACAAGAATTGTGGAACCTCCCAATTATTGAAAAGCTCTTCAAAGATATGCATAGCTGCATCTTCGACTTCAAATGTAGATTGAAAGACTGCAATCATGGGCGCTAACTCATCGGCGTTAGTAACCCGACTTACTTTTAGACCTTCGCGCAATGTGAATGATTCAGAGGTCGCATCTGGATGCCAAGACATAAAGGCCGAGGCATCTCCCATTGTGTAACCACGTTCTGCCATAACTTTGCTGTGCGTTAGGCCTGCCCCAGATAAGCGGACATGGCCAGCGATATTTCGTGCCTCCAATTCGGCCAATGCCTCATCTAGACACTCATTGCCAAGCCCTGAAATCCAGACCGAATTAAACATCACGTTGTCCGCGCCGATAATCATTGATCGCCAGCCATTGCCCTCACTGGCTTTGCCGCGCGATGAACCATCGACCCACGGTTTTATGGTGAAGGAAAAATCTCGACGCATTTTTTCTATATCGCTCTGGCTGTATTTCATCGACTCTCCTTAGATGATTTAGTGAGCCTATTGGATACAGACTCTTATCTCGTAAATGTCGGTGTTAATACGCCTAAATCTAAAACTCGCTCAATTTGGGCAAGTGCCGTAATTAATCCAAGCTCATCATGGGATCTGGCCACTACCCCAACTCCTACGGGTAGGCCATCGACAATTCCCATGGGAACTGTTCCAATTGGAGCTCCGCTAATAGCTGGTGCCATGGTGATCCATGAGTTATCGCCATAATCATCGCCTTTGCCGAGTGTGCTTACCCAGGCAGGTGAATATGTTGCACCGATTAATACATCTACATCGGCTAAACCTTTAGAAAGTGTCTTCTGTGCCCAAGCTAAGTTGCGTGCACGCTTTGCTTGATAAGCACCATTTCGCCCGCCCAAGGTAAGGGCTTTATCAAATAACTCCTGGGCAAAGTATGCAAGTTCGCTCTCCTTGTGAGCGCGGTTAAATGCAACAACGTCGGCTAAGGATCTAAGTGTCGTATCTGCGCGAACAGTTAAATATGCACCCATATCATCAAAGAGTTCGTGTAATAAAACCTCGTACTCGTCATTTCCAGCCTCATCACTCGGAGCCTTTAACTCAACATCTATTAGCGTGGCATTTGTCTTTGATAGCGCAGTTATCAAAGCATCAAAGACTGCATCCGTTGCGCTATGCCCAGTTAGCCAAGAGGCTACGACACCGATTCTTAAAGGTCTTTTGTCATCACTTGCCGCCACTAATCCCTTTGTAGCGCTCATGATTTCTAACAAGAGCGCGGCATCTTTTACCGAACGCGCCATCGGGCCAGGCGAATCTTGATTAGCGCTAATTGGTATAACACCTTGTGTTGGAACTGTGCCGACAGTGGGTTTGATTCCAACGCAGCCGTTTAGGGATGCAGGACAAATAATCGAACCATCCGTCTCTGTACCAATTGCTAACGTGATAAGTCCTGCTGCAACTGAAGACCCCGAGCCAGATGATGAACCGCCTGCACTGTGTTTGTGAATCCATGGATTTGCTGTCAGTCCACCGACGGCCGACCAACCACTTGTCGAAGAAGTTGAACGAATATTTGCCCACTCCGAAAGATTTGTTGCCGCAATAATGTTGGCGCCAGCTGCGCGAAGTCTTTTTACTAACTCTGAGTCTGCAACAACAGGATGATCCAGGAGCGCCATGGAACCAGCAGTACCCGGTAGGCCAACCGCTTCGATATTATCTTTTATAACTATGGGCAGACCGGCAAGAGGTGAATCTAAATCGAAGTCTCGCGTTGCCATATTTGGAGCAAGAGCGATAATTGAATTGAGTTCATAACCGGTTGCATCAACCTCTTCAATACGGTCGATGGCCAAAGCTGCAAGGGAAGCAGGAGTTGCCTTACCACTGCGCAGGTCTGTGATTGAATCAAATGCAGAGCGCACAAAAACCATAGGTGAAGGTTAGTGCTGCTTAGTTAGATAAGGCGGTATCCGACTGCTCGAACTGCCGAAATCGCGCGTGGTCCCCCGGCGTTGAGTATCTTTATGCGCAATCGTGAGGCGTGAGTATCGAGCAAGTGATCACTAGTAAATTCCGCTGAGATTCCAATGGCATGACTTACTTGTGCGCGAGTAAAGACTCGATTTGGCTCTTCCATCAAAAGATGAATGAAATCAAACTCAGTACGAGTGATTGGAACGAGCTTGTCTCCGACTCTTAGTTCGCGAGTGAGTAGATCAAGGGTTAGATCAGAGGCTTTGAGAATTGTTGGTTTTTCAGAGCCGTTGCTCTTCTTCGTGCAAAGTTGATTAGCAACTCGAAGACCTAATATCGTCTTTGAGACAGGCTTTGTGAGGTAGTCATTTGCCCCAGCCGCCAGGCACATCGCCTCATCAATCTCATCCTCACGAACCGTAAGCATGATTATCGGAACCTCAGAAATCTTTCGAACCTCACGACAGACTTCAAGACCATCGGGCTGACCGATACCTATATCAAGAATTATTAGATTTGGCTTTTCACTTGCTAACTTGACCATCGCCTCGAGCGCATTAACAGCCTCGATAACCCGGAAATCCTGGCTCTCTAAACTTAGTCTTACGAACGCGCGAAC
>WLHG01000013.1 GCA_009702845.1 Actinomycetota bacterium | reverse complement strand
GCGATGAATCCTTTTCCCTGTCGCATTATCTCCATTTGATTCATAACTTAATCCTCCTCCCTTTCAAGAGAATTTCAATTAAGCGGGAGATTTATCCGAGGCGAAACTGAACTCAAGATCAAAAGAATCTTCTGGAATTTCAAGCATCAAGGAGATCACTTCGCGTGTCATTGGCTCTATCTCATCAATATTTTGAGCTTGTGTGAAGATATTTTCGTGGGAGGGAACTTGAATGAACCATAATGCGCCATCCTTGATTACATTGACTTTGTACTGCGTCTTAATCATGGTGCCACCACCTCTCTCCAAATACTGGCTCACATTCTTTCATAATCTGCATGGCGAGTAAATCACCTATCTCCTTATGGCGCGGTATCGGAATATTTAGGTTGCTGAGAGTCACTATTGAATGCCTGCCACCCTCACGCAGAGTCACATTACTAATACCTTTAAGCGAGGCTTCACGATAAATTAATTTAAGGAGTTCGCGTCTCTTCACGTCGAGAATTACATTGGATTACCTCTACACAAACCCTGACTACATATTTTCCTGTTGATACTCATCTGCTGAAATCCGGAGGATTATGGTTTTGGGTATTTAAAGCCAACAATTTGTGCGCCTATCGGCGCCTCGCGCATTAATTGTAGCTCCGGGCACAAGCCAATTTCCAATGGTTTGCTCCCCATAAGATTGGGTTATCACTCATAACTCTTTTCGTGCAATAGTTACCCATGACACAAAACCAACGCTCAGGGAAAAAATGGAGTGCGCGCGATGCTAAACGTTGCATCCTCGTTCCAACTGATTTAGACCATAAATATTCTCGTGGTGTCTTAGGCGTAATAACCGGCTCTGCTCAATATCCGGGTGCTGCAGTCTTATCAACGGCCGCTGCTGCTGCTACGGGTGTTGGAATGATCCGCTTTCATAGCTCATCCGGTTTAGCCCATTTAGTTCTTCACACAACGCCATCTGCGGTTGTGCAGCCTGGAAAAGTTGCAGCGTGGTTAATTGGATCTGGAATCCCTGCAAAGAAATACTCTGATATTTCAACGTGGCTGCGTCATCGTTGGTTCAAGTTAGCAAGTCTTCAGTCGGTTCCGACGGTCTTAGATGCAGGCGCACTCTACTTAACAGGCTCACTCGAACAGCCAACACTCATTACTCCCCATAGCGGAGAACTCTCGGCATTGCTGACCTCTCGCGGAGTACCGGTATCGGTCGAGGCAATTGAGGCAGACCCGAAGAAATGGGTCCAAGGTGCTGCAAAGACTCTAGGTGTCACTGTTTTATTAAAGGGCTCGATTACATTTGTTGCTAACGATGAACTTGTGATTGAACTTCCTGTTGCGACACCGTGGCTTGCAACTGCCGGCTCAGGAGATGTTCTTGCTGGAATCATTGGCGCTTTAGTTGCGACAAATTCAGTTGAAATATTGAATGATAAAAATCGTTTGGCAGAGGTTGCAGCAACTGGTGCATACATACATGCACATGCAGCTAAGAATGCCTCTAGGGGTGGCCCTATATCGGCAGAGATGATTATAAAAGAGATCTCCGGAGCCATCTCTCAATTACTAAAATAACTTCTTTTATTGAAAGTAAATAATCTCTTTCTTGTTACCCTGTTTAAATGAATGAACGCGTTCTAGTAGTTGTCGATGATGGATTCGAACTTTCAACTTTAGTGCCGGCGCTTAGATTGCATGAGATGGATATCATCGGTGAGGCGCGAAGTGAAAGCATGGCATTGAACTTGTTACATAGGTTGCAGCCAGATGTTGTGCTCCTTGACATGCATATCGCAGGAATCTCTGCAATTAAGATCGCGGTAAATCTGCGGAAATCGAATCCAATTGTCGGCTTAGTCATTTTGGAGAGCTGCTCAGATGTCAGACTTCTTGGTGATCGTCATATAGATATCCCAGTAGGAACTAAGTTGATTCTTAAAAAATCTGCAACAGATATCTTAGTGTTGTGTGCAGCAATCTCCGAAGCTAGAGATTCAGCGATGGCAGGCCAAGAAGTCTCCTGGATTAATGGCAGTGTATCTATGCGAGAAAAATCAATGCAGAGCTTGCTTGCCCATTTAACTGATGCACAGGTTCAGACACTGCGTTTGGTCGCCGATGGATTTACAAATGCTCAAATCGGTCGCGTCAGATATACGAGTGAAAAAGCTGTCGAGCAGATCATCTCCCGCACGGCACAGATATTAGAGATCTACCCTGATCGCAATCGAAATATGCGAGTCCAATTGGTTAATGAGTATTACAAGTGGCTAGGCGCGCCTCACAACTAAAGCTCCAAGCAAGAAGTAAACATGGGTAAAGTTGGCCCTTATGGAGCTGCGCGAGATTCGAGATCATTGGAACGAGGTTCTCGATGCCTTACTTGCCATCGATCGAATCGCATGGCTTGCCTTCTTTGATGCACGGTTAGCCGATTTCGATGGCAGAGTTCTAACTCTTGATTTTTCAGATAGTCGAAAGCTGGGCTCGGCCCATGAATACTCAGAATCGCGCATTAAACAGCATGCCTTGTTGGTATCGACGATAAGAGAACAGTTAAAAATCGATGTTGAGATCAACGAAAAATGAAGCTTCGAATTCTCGCCGCCGTCCTGACCTTTTCAATGATAGGCATTGCATTACCCAGTGCCGTGGCTGTAAATTCGAAGTTATCCCTCTCGGTTATACAAACTCCATCAACTTCCGAAACGCTCGTGACTTTCTATGGAATACTCAAGCCGGCTAAATCTGGAATCGCGGTAAAAATCCAGATAAAAACTGCTGGATCCTGGAAGACAACGAGATTTGCGACTAAGACAGCCAAGGCCGGAACATGGAAAATTACCGCTTTAGCGACAGCTATGGACTCTAAAGTTACTTACCGAGCAAGCGCCCTTTCCGTGGGTAAAAAAATATATTCAAACACGAAATCAATAACTATTAAGCAGCTCCCTGAAATCTCTGAGGCCGATCCTGCGCTGGTTATCGGAGAGTTCGGACCGGGAGGCCGCATTCACGGCGCGGATATCAGCCGTTGGCAGCATCCAAATGATAAGACAATAGACTTCGTAAAAATGTACGATGCCGGCATTCGATTTGTCATGATCAAAGCTTCAGATACACGCGATGATGCCGATGCACTTTCATTAAAATATTTAGTAATGGATCACAGCGCCGCTCAAGCGGCTGGAATTTATACAGGCTTCTATCACTACACAATTTTGCCTGATGTCAGCGATGATGAGGAAGTCATTCGGGATGCAACTGCGCAGGCACAAAAAGCTGTATGGCGTCTTGCATCCATCGGCGGATATACCGAGCGGGACCTGCCTTATGCCTTAGATCTTGAGAATAAGTGCGTCCGTCTTTCAACGACGGGTGCCTGTCAAAAATATGCAACGCGTGCTCAAGTAACGCTGTGGGCGACGGTATTTCTCAGGATCCTAAAAGAGAAGACTGGTAAAACTCCGTTCATGTACTCGTACTCAAATTTCCTGGAAAGCTCCATGAACCGAAACGCTGAATTAGCTCAGTATCCACTCTGGTTAGCACAATATGCCATCGATCCATTTGATCCTTTAAATCAACCCGGATTAAAAACGAGTGGTTGTTATGTGCACTCCTGGACCGGGGCAAACTGTGATTCGCAGTGGACGATGTGGCAGTACACCTCATGTGGAATTGCACCTAAATACGGCGTGCCCGGCGCTCGATTAGATCTGAATCTATTTAGGGGCAGCGCAACTGCATTTGTAGAATTAGTTCAGGGCAGTTGGGCTCCAACCATCGTTGACCTCATGCCAAATAACGAACCCACAGTGCTAACGGTGCTCAAACAGTCGGCGTCAACAACAAATAAATACGTCAATTTCAGCGTGACAGTAGTACGCCCAGATCTCTCCCCCGTCGTAACGGGAAGTGTGAAGTTAGTATTTGATTCAGTAACTGTGCCAAGTATCAAGCCAACACAAACTGTATTACGTGCAACAAGTGGAGCTTGGACTTTAGCCGTTAAAGGCGTGCCAGCTGGTACCTATAGTGGAAAGATTCTATTTACTGATGTTTCTCAAACACATGCTCAAAGTTGGCAACCAGTGGCATTTACAGTCACTCAAGGAGCAACTCCATCTCCTACGCCATCACCAGCCCCGACAATCAAACCCACACCGAAGCCATCGGTAGATGGTTGCGCAAATCAGATTAAGAATTAACTTTTTCGGAGTCAATCAGGAGTTCATTGAGCGCAGCTAATTCGCGCTCAACTAATGATTCATAAGCGGCCACGGAGGCCTTGCGCTCCTTTGTTGACCAACCTAACACCGGCGCGATTATTTCAGCGATCGACTCTGTTAACGCAACCCCATAATTGTGCGCTTCGAATGCAATGCGTGTACGGCGCGAAATTACATCATCTACCGAGCGGGCGCCCTCGTGGCTTGCCGCATAATGAATCTCGGCCTTGATGTATGGCAGATCGCCAGCGAGTTTCTTAGAGAGCGAAGGCATTTCTTCAACTAACTCCAAGATTTCGCTAATCATCGAGCCGTAGCGGTTGAGTAAATGCGTAATTGTCTCAACACTTAGGCCACTATCTGCGGCTAAGCGATCTACCTGTTGCACTAATGCGAAGTAGCCATCGGCGCCAACGAGAGGTAGCTTGTCAGTAACAGACTCTGGGGTAAGTTTACGAAGCTCATTAACTGCAAGGTCGATTACATCTCTGCCCATGATTCGATACGTCGTATATTTTCCGCCAGCGATACTGACAAAACCCGGAGCTGGGCGATCAACTGTGTGTTCTCGTGAGAGTTTGGTGGTCAATGAATTCTTATTATTTGATACGAGCGGACGAAGGCCGGCATAGACACCGATGATTTCATCTATATTTATCTGAGGCGTTAAGACTCGATTTGCCTGATCCACTATGTATTGAACATCTTCGCGGCTTGCAAATGGTTCGGCGCGATCTCCGGTGTATGGCGTATCAGTAGTTCCCACAATCCATTTATCTGCCCAAGGAATGATGAAGAGTACTGAGACTGGAGTTTTAAGAATAATTCCAGCATCGGATTTAATCGCTGAACCTGGAAGAACAATGTGTACACCTTTTGACATTGTTACGTCATAGCCTGCTTTGAGATCAAACTTTGCATGAAGCTCATCGCTCCAAACTCCTGCACACATGACGGTAACCGCTGCTTTTATGGAAATAGTTTTTCCGCTCACTAAATCTTTTGCAACAACACCCGTTACGGATTTGCCTTCTCGAATGAGTGATTCGGCGCTTACTCTGGTGGCGATAACTGCCCCGTGACGTGCCGCTGTTCGTGCAACGCTGAGGGTATGGCGTGCATCATCGACTTGTGCATCAAAGTATTTAATTGCGCCAAGAATAATGTCAGGGCGAAGGGAGGGCGCTATTTCATTAATCTGTTTTTGGCTTAAGTGTTTATGCCAAGGGAGCGCGCGCTGAAAGCCACGAAGTGCGTCATAGAGGGCAAGACCTGCACCAACATAGGTACGCTCTTTAAACTTCTCTGTAAGTGGAAATAGAAAACCGACTGGCTTGACTAAATGTGGACAGAGTGTTGAGACTAAAAGTTCGCGCTCGTGTAAGGCCTCTCGAACTAATTTAAAATCATATTGTTCTAGATAGCGCAGGCCGCCATGTATCAACTTGCTCGATCGACTCGAAGTTCCTGCAGCGATATCTTGTGATTCAATCAGCGCAACCTTTAGACCTCGGGTTGCTGCATCAAGGGCGGCACCGACTCCGTTCACTCCCCCACCGATGACTAGAACATCGAAGTTTTCGCTGCCAAGGCTGGTCAGAGCGCTTTCGCGTTGGTTGGGGTTTAATTGCGATAAAAACATATGCGTTGCATCTCCATTACGGCCTTTGTAGAGTTAAGCCTAACCCAGGAGAGACGAGTTTGCTTCACGTGAGATACATCGGCAGTTTGGATCAGGGTACGAGTAGTACTCGCTTTATGATCTTTGACCACGCAGGAAGAGTCGTAGGTCAGCACCAAATTGAGCATCGACAGATACTTCCACACCCCGGTTGGGTCGAGCACGATGCCAATGAGATTTGGGAGCGAACTCAGGAAGTTATAACGGCCGCCCTCAAGCAGGCCGATATTTTAGGCTCGGATTTAGCAGCAGTTGGTATCACAAATCAGCGTGAAACAACGGTGGTGTGGGATGTTAAAACTGGCCAACCTTTGTCTAACGCCATTGTCTGGCAAGACACACGAACAAGTGAGTTTTTAGCCTCTTTATCAGATAGCCAAAAGAAGACCATTAACTTTAAAACTGGATTAACGATTGCGCCGTATTTTTCAGGTAGCAAGATGAACTGGCTACTTAAGAATGTGGCTGCCGCCAGTGGGGCAAATGCGCGCTTCGGAACTATAGATTCATGGCTTTTATGGAACTTAACTGGCGGCGTTCGCGGTGGGATACATGCAACCGATGTAACAAATGCAAGTCGGACGTTGTTGATGAATCTTGAAACTTTAGATTGGGATGAGGAGCTACTCTCAATATTTTCTATCTCTCGAGGATCTCTGCCCATAATTAAGTCTTCCTCAGAGGAATACGGGTTTACCGATCCACATGGCCCTTTCGGTAGTGCAATTCCAATCGCAGGAATACTTGGAGACCAGCAAGCGGCCATGGTTGGTCAAGTTTGTTTTAATCGTGGGGAATCTAAAGTTACATACGGAACGGGTAATTTCGCTCTCCTTAATACCGGCACAGAGATTGTCAGATCAAAGAATGGATTACTCACAACGGTCTGTTTCAAGTTTGGTACCGAACCTGCTCGATATGCGCTAGAAGGTTCGGTTGCCGTAACTGGATCGGCAATTCAGTGGCTTCGAGACCAGCTTGGAATTATTACTCATGCTGCGGAGGTCGAGAACTTAGCATCTTCGGTTAGCGATACGGCCGGTGTTTACTTTGTCCCAGCATTTTCCGGTCTCTTTGCGCCATATTGGCGCAGTGATGCACGCGGTGCCATCGTCGGTCTAACCCGAGCTGCAACAAAGGCCCACCTTGCACGGGCTGCCCTTGAGGCGATTTGTTATCAAACTCGCGATGTTATGGATGCAATGGTCGCCGATAGTGGAGTACCAATGAAAGAGATGCGCGTTGATGGAGGCATCACTGCAAACTCTCTGTGCATGCAGATGCAGGCAGACATCATGGGCATTGATATTTCAAAACCTTTGATCGCTGAAACTACGGCGCTGGGCGCGGCCTATGCAGCGGGCTTGGCCGTTGGTTTTTGGTCATCACCTGAAGAACTTCGAGAGCAATGGTTGGAATCTCGTCGCTGGTCACCAACTAGTACTCATGATGGCCGTGAAAGAGGATACGCCCAGTGGAAAAAAGCCGTTGAGAGAACGCTTAACTGGCTCGATTAAATCTTTGTAATCTCAATAAGAATTGCATTAGCTGGTGCAAGAATTGGTGCAGCAAGACCACTATAAGCTAAGGCCGACCCTGAGATCTTTACACCCTCCATCCATGCTGGCGGTGAAATCAACATAAAGCGAGGTTTACCAGCTGGATAAACCACTTTAACGGAATAAGTTGCCTTCGCATCTAAGTCAGGAAATTTTAGCTCAGCTGGATGAATTGCAACTGTTGGGGTTAACTGAACGTAAGCGAAGATTGCTCGTGATTTATCATGGGCGGTGACTCCGTGCAGATATCCATTCTCGTCTGGGTAATCAACGCGAACCATTCGCCCGCTATGTAAGAGTGCGCGGTTATTTTTATAATACGTCGCCCAAGTTTTTAAGTATGCACGCTCATCGTGTGTTGCCTCAGTTATGTTCCATTCGATTCCGGCGTGACCAAAGAGCGCGGTAATGGCACGCATGGAAAGCTCTAATGTGCGGCCAGTCTGGTGTCCATGTGTTGGTCCAATATGTGTGCCTAACATTTCAGGTGGTATTACTTGGGCAGTCCAGCGTTGAATTCTTTGGCGCTCAAGAGCGTCATTGTTATCACTTGTCCAAAAACGATCAACCAAATCGATTACGCCTAAATCAATTCGTGCACCTCCCGATGCACATGATTCAATCTCAAGGCCAGGATGTCGCCTCTTAAGCTCGGCAAATAAACGATAAATCGCCTCTGTTTGCGTGCGAACACCGGCGCGACCCAAGTGGCCGGCATCTACTAAAACTCGATTGTGATCCCACTTGATGTATGAGATCTTATGCTCCCCTAAAATCGCTGAAGTCTGTTCTAAAACGTGCTTATAGGCACCATCATGTGCCAAATCTAAAACTAACTGATGACGCCATAGCGGTGGAACGCGATCTCCTTCATGCAAAATCCATTCAGGGTGTGCGCGATATAGATCAGAGTCTGGATTTACCATTTCGCCTTCAAACCACAAACCAAACTCAATTCCCTTTGATTTAACATATTTAATAACGGGTTGAAGTCCCTGAGGCCACACTGCTGGGTCGATAACCCAATCGCCTAAACCTGCGCCATCATTTCGTCGAGAATGAAACCATCCATCATCTAAAACGACACGCTCGATACCAATGTCAGCGGCAACATCGACGAGCTCTCTAATCGCTGCCTCATCGTGGTTGAAGTAGAGCGCCTCCCACATATTGAGCGTGAGTGGTCGTGGGCTTTGTGGATGCATGGAGCGCGCTCGAATATGTGAATGGTAGGCCGCGCTCACTCCATCTAAACCTTCGGCCGAGTACACCGAAACCATCGCTGGTGAAATGTATGTATCCCCCGGTCCAAGTACGACCTCACCTGGCAATAGAAGTTCGCCGGCTCCGATTGATTGCGCGCCATCAAAACCGCGTTCGAGAAGGTAATGCGAGTTTCCGCTCCATGCGATGCTAGTGGACCAGGCCGATCCGGTGTGAAATGTTGTTCCACTTTCAAGTGCAATATCTGCAATTGAAAAATTATGTCCGCTTCGGCCTTCTCGAGATTCACGTACCCATGTTCCTGTTGCAATATCACGACGCTGAGGTTGTCGTTCATTGGACCATCGACCTGCGAAATCTAAACTCTGTGTCGCCTCTTGTGGAAGTGGTAACCAGTGAATATATTCATTAAGACAATAATCGCTATCGCCAATATTTTTAAGGGTTGCACCTTGCGTAATAACACCAAATGAATCCATAGTAAATGTAACGATGATTTCTAGCTCGGCATGAAAGTCTCTCAAAGTCACGATGCACCGATTATCAACGTGATGAAAGTCGGTTACCTCAAACTTTGTCGACCAGGCAGTGCCGTTTCGATGTCCACTCAAAGTAGGACGACCTAGGAAGCCTCGCGCACTTTCACGCATGATTCCTGGGTTTTGCGGGTGGTCCCATGAGCTATTTGCAATAGATACTCGGCGGGCAATCGCAGTATCGGTGATATCTCCTACAAGGGGTGCACCCCAGTGGCCAATAACAAGTGCGCCATCTACGACCTCGAGCAGCAACGAACTGCCTTCGGTGCGAAGGAGTGCGGATTGCTTAGTCACAGAGGTAGAGTATCGACACTATGGCAGAGAGTAAAAGATTGTTGGCGGGTATCACACGTAACAATCGTGAGATGGCCGATGGCCGCACGATTCGGTATTACGACAGCGCCAACCAATCGCGCACCGCCCCAGATCAACGCCCTGTTGAAGAACAGCCTGCCATCGGCGAACTTCGCCTTGATGCACTAGTTAATGAGTGGGTGGCGATGGCCGCTCACCGCCAAGGTCGCATCTTTTTGCCGCCTAAAGAGCTCTGTCCCCTGTGTCCAACTACTGGCGAACTACTCACCGAAGTTCCTGAATCTGATTTTGAAGTCGTTGTATTTGATAATCGTTCGCCATCACTGCGTCCTCCCGTCGGAGATTGGGCACTTCCAGATCGCGTAGGACCTGATACAGATTTAGGAACAGCGGCAGGAAAGTGTGAAGTAATTTGTTTTACAGCAGATCACGGAAAATCCTTTAAGGATTTAACTCCTGCACGTGTGCGGATACTTCTTGAAGCCTGGGTTGATCGCACCGAAGAGCTCTCGCTCGAACCATTCATCGAACACATCGCCCCTTTTGAAAATCGCGGTGAAGAGATTGGTGTGACTCTCTCACACCCACACGGGCAGATTTATGCTTACTCCTACCTTCCCCCACGTGTTGAAAAGATGCTAGAGGCGGCACGGAGATACAAAGAGTCGACAGGTAAGATTTTATTTGATGAAGTCGTGGCCCGCGAAATTCGTGACCAGGAGCGCATAATCGCTCGCAATGAACATTGGATCGCCTTTGTTCCCTATGCATCAAGATATCCATTTGAAATTCATGTCGCCCCTCTCGCGCCAGTTGCCGATTTAGCGGGCTTGTCTGAAGCCGCACGTGATGCCTTCCCTGCGATCGCCTTGGAAGTTATGAATCGATTAGATGGCGTCTTTGGAATTGAAATGGCCTATATCGCGGCATGGCATCAAGCTCCAGTTCGCGTTGGTCGCGATCTACTTCGCCTGCACTGGCAGATTACGAGTGTTCGCCGTGCACCTGGAAAGTTGAAATATCTAGCTGGTTCAGAATCGGCGATGGGTGCATTTATTATGGATATGCGTCCCGAGCAATCTGCGGCTCAACTTCGGGAAGTAAAGTTATAAGAATGAAGGTTTTGATAACAGGTGGTGCCGGCTACATCGGCGCAACGGCCGTTGAAATGATGCGAACGTTGGGTTATGAGATTGCTGTTCTTGATGATTGCAGTACAGGTCACTCCGATACGGTCCCTGCCGGTTTAAGTTTTATTACTGGATCACTATTAAATCCATCTGATGTTGCCCAAGCCCTTACTGGCGTCGAGGCGGTAGTGCACTTTGCTGGAAAATCACTTGTTGGCGAGTCAGTTGAAAAACCCGATCTGTACCGCCATGTTAATGTGGATGGAACTCGGATCCTGCTCGATCAGATGCACCAAGCAGGCGTAAAGAAAATTGTATTTTCATCCTCTGCCGCAACATATGGTGAGCCAACGCAGATTCCGATTAAAGAGAGCGCCCCAACTGCGCCCACTAATCCTTATGGTGCGACCAAACTGGCAATTGACCATATGCTAACCGCCGAATCAGCCGCACGAGGTCTTGCGGCAGTTTCACTTCGATATTTTAATGTCGCAGGAGCACTCCGATGTGATCGTGGATGGCTCACAGAGCGCCATAATCCCGAAACACATTTGATTCCAAATGTTTTGCGAAGTACATCTGAGAACCCGCTCAAAATATTTGGTAGCGACTGGCCAACTGCAGATGGCACATGTATTCGAGACTATGTCCATGTAATTGATCTCATTGATGCACATGTGAAAGCTTTAGAATCCTTGGTGGGCGCTAAACATGTGATTTACAACTTAGGTAGTGGAGATGGTTACTCGGTTCGCCAAGTTGTGGCCGCTGCGTCTAGTGCGCTTGGCCATGCAATTCCAACTCTTGACTCTCCCCGTCGTGCCGGTGATCCCGCGGTACTCATCGCAGATATAAGTAAGGCTAGAGATGGTCTTAACTGGGAACCTACACGTGGAATCGAGGCGATGGTCGCCGATACCGTGGCCTCATTTAAATAACTATGTCTATCTCCAAAATCGATAGAGAGTTTGTACATACTTTCGCCGAGACACCGGATGTAATAGCCGCGGCCCCTGGTCGAGTAAATCTCATTGGAGAACATATCGACTATAGCGATGGATATGTTCTGCCATTTGCAATCGCCGATCGAACATATGCGGCCATTCGAAAACGCTCCGATCGTCTAATTCGCATAGCATCGACTCAACGAAGAAAGACGATCATTACTATTAATCTTGATGACATTAACCCACAACTTAAGGGCCAATGGGAGCGCTATGTTCTCAGCGTTATTTGGGCAATGGAGATTAACAAAGGTGTCGATGTAATGATCGATGGACATGTGCCATTGGGGGCAGGGCTTTCTTCATCGGCCGCCCTCGAATGCAGCGTAGCAACAGCCCTTAATGATCTCTTCTCTCTAGGTTTTGATTTAGAGACATTGGCACGACTTACTCAAAAAGGTGAAAACCAGTATGTAGGAGTTCCTTGCGGAATTATGGATCAATCGGTTTCACTGATGGCAAAGAGCGGCTCGGCGCTTTTGTTAGATTGTCGAGATCTAACTTCAAGGCACGTGGTTTTCGATGTAGCCTCAAGTGGATTAGAGCTCCTAATAATAGATACGCAGACCCATCACTCACTAACTGATGGTGGATATGCCGAACGCCGTGCCTCATGTGATTCGGTAGTCTCTAAACTCGGCATTAGATCCATGCGCGAATTAACTCTTGAAAAACTAGAGAACTCTAAAGATGTAATCACTGCAACTGAATTCATCCGAGCACGTCACGCAGTTAGTGAGATTGCGCGAGTAATCGACGCG
>WLHG01000129.1 GCA_009702845.1 Actinomycetota bacterium | reverse complement strand
TCACCCTCCCAATCCTGGGATACGGCCATAGCCTCGAGAACCTCTGGAAAAACCTCTACGACTCGGTAAATTTCAGCGGTGCCGATACGCACACCCTTTGAGTTAAGTGTTGCATCGCTGCGACCAAACAAAGTAAATCCACCTGTTTCTGACTTGGAAGCAAAATCACCATGAGTCCAGACTCCAGGAAAGCCTTCAAAGTATGCTGCAAGATATCTTTCATTATTGGCGTCTCCCCAAAAGCCGAGCGGCTTTGATGGAAAGGGAAGAGTACAAACAAGTTCACCTTTTTCATCGATCGCAGCTGATTTTCCATGGGCATTAAAGACATCGGTAGCCATGCCTAAACAAGGACCCTGTAGTTCGCCCCGATAAACCGGCTGCGTTGGAACACCTGATAGAAAACTGCCGGCGATGTCGGTACCACCCGACATAGAAGCCAAATGCACATCACTCTTTATGCTCTGGTAGACATAGTCAAAACTTTCAGGGGATAGAACCGATCCAGTCGATGCAATTGTTTTAATGCTTGAGAGGTCATGAGTTTGGACTGGCGTTAAGCCCTCCTTATGCGTTGAATCAATGAACTTCGCAGATAGTCCTAGGAAATCTAATTTCTCTTCCTGGGCAATATCAAAGACGCGAGATGGTGTTGGGAACATTGGCGCACCATCGAACAAGACGATAGTGGCACCTCGACCAAGGGCCATGGCTAGCCAGTTCCACATCATCCAGCCGCACGTAGTGAAGTAAAATATTTTTTCTGTGGCATGGAGTTCAAGTTGGTATAACAACTCAGCCGTAGCTTTAAGCATGACTCCTGCACCACTATGGATAATGCACTTAGGTTTGCCAGTTGTACCCGATGAGAAAAGAATAAAACCTGGGTGATCAAATGGCAGGGGAGTAAAGTCCAGTGGCGCACCCATAAATGGTTCTATCCACGATGCGAACTCACTAACACGCACAGTTTTAGTCAGTGTCGGTAGAAGTTTTTCAATCTCAGGGATTTTTGGCGTGCAGTCAAAAAACTTACCGTTGTATTGATAGGAATCAGCGACCAACAACATTGTGGGTTCAACTTGGCCAAAGCGATCCTGCACAGCCCCTGGAGCAAAATCAGGTGATGCCGTTGAAACAATCGCCCCGATGCTTAAAGCACCGAGGGCGTAAATGATTGTTTCAGTAACGTTTGGAACCCACGCAACAACACGATCGCCTTTAACGACGCCGGCTGCCTTCATTGCAGCAGTCGTTGCACCCACTTGGGCGCGAAGTTGGCCCCATGTCGTCTCAGTTCGCCTTCCATCTTCAAGAATTGAAACAATCGCAACATCGCCATCTCTGCCTTTTGACAAGAGATTTTCGGCAACATTTAAAGTCGCATCACTAAAAAATCGCGCAGAGACAAAATCCTTGCCAGGTGAGTAGAACTGGGATCCTTTATTACCAATTATCGCTGCGTCATCCCATGCCCTTGACCAAAATAGGCCCGGATTCTCAATAGACCACTTGTGTAATTCGGAATATGAATTCAAACCGAGATCTGCTTGTAAGCGAGCAACTGCAGTGCCGCTCGTACCGTGTGGTTGCCAGAGCAGAGTGCTCATTGAGATTTCTTAGTAATGGCTCGCAAGCGAAGGCGGTAATAAGCCCCAGATAAACCGCCTGGTGCGAACATAACTACGAAGATAAAGAGCAGACCTAAGACAAATGCCGGTTCGGCAATTGGCCCCCCGATCCACTTAGGGATTGTTTTAAATGCATCTTGCTGTGTTAAATCCTGCATGCGTGTTGTTGCAATCGAGTAAAAGATTCCACCAATAACCGCACCCCAACGCGTGACCGCACCACCAAGAACCACCATAAGCAAGAGGCTGATTGTGACGCCGGCATCGGCAAAGCGAGGAGCGGCACTTCCTGCGGCAATCAACATAACAGTTCCAAGGAGTGCTGCAAGGGCAGCGCTGATAACAAAGGCCAAGAGCTTGTAGCGTTGAGTATTTAGACCTAAGACTTGCACGCGAAGTTCGTTATCGCGAAGGGCGGCAAATACACGACCTGCAGAGCTCTCGGTGACCCACCAGATTACAGCGTAAGTAAAGATGAGTGCGGCCAAAGCTGCCCAATAGATGAACTTAGTATTTGCAACACTTATGAAGAAACTTGGAATGCGATCGGCGTTGAGGGCAATTCCATTTTCTCCACCAGTTAAGTCAAAGAAGTTGCGTTGGATAATAACGTGGCCAGCTTCGCCAAATGCCAAAGTCACCATTGCAAATGTGATTCCAGTTGTGCGAAGCGACGCGGCGCCAACCAAGAGAGCAAGGAGCGCGCTAACGGCTATCGAAATAAGCGCTGCAAGCCACCAGACCACGACTTCATGATTAATTAAGATGCAGGTTACATACACACCGGTTGCAAAATAAAGGGCATGACCAAAGGATAAAAGTCCGGTGAAGCCAAAGAGCAGATCGTAAGTAAGAGCTAAACCGCCCCACAAAAAAGCTACTGCCATGGTCTGCTGTAACCCGGGTTGACTGAGGGGATTAGACCCGAGTATCGGTGCTAGAGCTAAAAGTGCAAGCAAGAGGCCAAGAAGAGGGCGCGAGTATTTCCAACGCAACATTATGCACGCACCTTTCCAAGTAGCCCTTGAGGTCTAATGAGCAGCACCACTGCCAGCAAGATTACGACGACAAAGTCACCAAGACCAGTCGCATAGTAATTTGCGAACTGGCGAATAACACCGATCATCATCGCCGCTAAGAAGCTACCCGGAACTGAGCCCATGCCTCCAATGACAACAACGATGAAACCATAAATGAGATACGTACCTGCGATGAGTGGTGAAACACCATTTGAGTAAACCGAAACCAAGACGCCACCAACACCGGCGGCAAAACCGCCAAGGAAAAACACGGTACTAAATGCTTTGCGCACATTTATTCCGAGGGCATTTACCATATTTCGGTTCTCGACACCGGCGCGAATAATCAGTCCAATTCGAGTGAATTTTAGAAGTGCCCAGTTACCCACTAATAGAAGAACTGCAGTAGCGATGTAGACAATTCGGTCGGCGGGAATCTTAGCTCCACCAATATCGATGGCCGTCAAAAACCACATTGGCGTTGGGAACATACGTAGATCATTGCCAAACCAGCCACCCAGAACTGCGCCGACCACGAGGGATACTCCGACGGTGACCAGGGCCTGATCAATATGGCGATCGTACAAACGAGTAATAAGTAACTGCTCGATCAGGAGAGCGAATAAACCGGCGGCCAAACCACCAACGATCATTGCCAGAATAAACTCGGGCATCGATGTTTCAAAGCCCATCTTGCTAGCAACCCAGAAACCAACAAATGCGCCAACAGTTAAGAAGCTGCCATGGGCGAAGTTAAGGACACCCATAAGGCCATAGATAAGGGATAGGCCAGAGGCGATAAGAAAATAAAGTGCACCAAGACCGATACCGGTTATGCCGATTAAAATAAAAGTCTCCATTTATTTTCGCCCCCCGCTCACACCTAACATCTGGTGAACCCAGTCAGGATCATTTAAGTTCTCAGGCCCACCTTGAAAAACTACTCGGCCCTGATCCATGACAACAACATGATGGGCAATGCGCTTGACTAGCGCCAAATTCTGCTCAACTAACAACATTGTTGTCTCATGCGCGACTTTTGTAAGGGCGTTAGCGACTTCGGTGACGAGCTTTGGCGCAAGCCCCTTAGTCGGCTCATCAATGAGCAGCACTTCATTCTTATTCAATAATGAACGAGCGATCGCCACCATCTGCTGTTGACCCCCCGAGAGCGAGCCCGCAAGTTGTGCAGCTCGTGTATCTAACTCTGGAAATAGTTCGAAGATCGTCGCAAAGGCTGCGCCATT
>WLHG01000128.1 GCA_009702845.1 Actinomycetota bacterium | reverse complement strand
GGCGATAAGCCACGTGGGCGTACAAGCCACGGCCGCCCACCTACTTTGCCAGATGGTTGGCTCGATGATCCCGATGAACTTGTTCACGTCGAACTCGAAGATGCTTTTTCAGGGGGATAGATGTTTCTATTTCGCTGGATCCGTCGCACTTTAACCCTGATTATTATCATCGCATTAATTGCACCTGGTTACGCCGTTTCAAAAGTTTGGCGCGCAGCCAATAACCCAATTGTCCGTAACGCCGATGTCATTGTGGTTCTTGGAACCGCACAGTTAAATGGAAGACCCGGGGAGGCGTTAGAGGCACGTTTAGTTGAAGCCAAACGAATCTTTGATTTAGGTCTTGCACCAAAAATTATCACGGTGGGCGCAGGCGCCCCCGGGGATCGAACAACAGAGGCTGCATCCGGTAAGGCATGGCTGCGATCACATGGGATCCCATCCTCGAAAATCACCGCGGTTGAAGAGGGTCGCGATACTTTAGTAAGCACTAAAGCTTATGCAGCACTGATGAAAAAACGCATGGTTAGCGATGTAATTATTGTGACCGATCCATTTCACTGCCAGCGTGCGATGACCATGGCAAATGATCAAGGGGTTGTTAGTACGTGTTCGCCAGTGCAGACCGGCCCCAACACAATTTCTCAATCAGGATATAAGTATTTACTGCGTGAAGCAGGTGCATATTTGGTCTACATCACAGTAGGGCGTCGAGGCGTTCAAATCAGTGATCATTTACCTGGTGCAGATATCCTCACTAAGGTTGTGCCGTGACCTATAACGAAGAGGATAGAGAGCGCTTCTTAGATGAACCGGCGAAACGTCCGGGTCGCACGGAGTTCATGCGAGATCGCGCGCGGGTTATTCACTCAGCGGCCCTTCGCAGACTTGCTGCCAAAACCCAAGTTGCAGTGCCTTGGGAAAATGACTTTCAACGTACACGTTTATCTCACTCACTTGAGTGCGCCCAGATTGGTCGTGAACTCGGAGAATCACTGGGAGCAGATCCCGATTTACAGGACACTGCCTGCCTATCCCACGATTTAGGCCACCCACCTTTTGGACACAATGGCGAAGAGGCACTCGCCGAAATAGCTAAGGATTTTGGTGGCTTTGAAGGAAATGCACAGAGCTTTAGATTATTAGTACGCCTTGAGGCAAAGACAGTTGATAGCGATGGCAAAAGCATAGGTCTGAATTTAACGCGAGCATCGCTAGATGGCGCGACAAAATATCCGTGGCCACGTGCACAAAATCCCCGCAAGTTTGGTGTGTATGACGATGATATTGAAGTATTTAACTGGATGCGAAAGGGCGCCCCAGTTGATAAAAAATGCATTGAAGCCCAGATTATGGATTGGTCTGATGACTGCGCATACTCAGTCCATGATTTAGAGGATGCCATCTTTGTAAATCAAATCTCAGTCAAGAATTTTGAGAAAGACTTAGCAGATATTTATAGGGTGATGAAAAGTGATTACGGCAGTGATGCAACTGAGCAAGAGGCAATAGATGCGCATAAACGCTTAGCCGCACTCTCTGCCTGGCCGCATTACTACGATGGAACGCTTCGTTCATTAGCAAGGCTAAAGGACTCAACCTCGCAGTTAATTGGACGATTCGTCTTAGCTGCCGAAGTTGAAACCCGCAGAGTTCATGGAGATGGTTCACTTTCGCGCTATAGCGCAGATCTTGAAATTCCACGCGAGCAAGTTGTAGAAGTAGATTTCCTCAAAGCGATTGCTGGACACTATTTAATCAATGCGGCGCACTCACAAGATCGCTATGCGAAACAGCAAATCATCATCAGCGAATTAGTGGAGATGTTAACGGCCTGCGCCCCGCAAGAGCTCGATTCGATTTTTATCAAGGCTTGGAATGAGGCGGCCGATGAAAGAGCCCGAATGCGCGTGATTATCGACCAGGTTGCAGCTCTTACCGATCCAGGGGCATATGTCTTACACACACGCCTTCTGGCAAATCGCTAAAGTGTGCCCATGAGCGGTCGCATTCGAGATGAAGATGTTGCATACATCCGTGACCGCGCACCCATCGATGAAATTGTTGGAGATTACGTTCAATTAAAGAACGCCGGTGGCGGAGCGAAAAAAGGTTTATGCCCTTTTCATGATGAAAAATCTCCTTCCTTTCACGTTACGCCCAGCAAGGGATATTTTCACTGCTTTGGCTGTCAAACCGGTGGCGATGTTATTGCCTTCTTAATGAAGATTGATCACTTAACTTTCACTGAAACCATAGAACGTTTGGCCGATAGATTGGGTTACACGCTTCGCTATGAAGAGGGAGGCGGTAATACTCCGACCTTTTCAGCGGGAGCACGCTCGCGCCTCATTGCAGCAAATACCGAGGCGGCAAAGTTTTACCAGGCACAACTTAATGGCCCCAACGCCCAGCATGGGCGTGATCTATTAACTAAGCGCGGCTTCGATAAAACCGCTTGCATGCAGTTCGGAGTTGGTTTTGCCCCAGATGAATGGGATGCACTCACTAAACATTTACGCGCCCTGGATTACACAATTGATGAGTTAGAAACGGCTGGTTTATCAAAGATGGGTCAACGCGGTCCAATCGATAGATTTCGAAATCGCCTCACCTGGCCGATTAGAGATATTTCAGGTGACGTAGTCGGTTTTGGTGCACGCAAGTTGGCAAGTGACACGGAGGACCAGGGGCCAAAGTATTTAAATACACCTGAGACTCCCATTTATAAAAAAAGCCAGGTTTTATATGGTTTAGATGTTGCCAAAAAAGAGATTGCAAAGAAGCGTCAGGCCGTCATCGTTGAGGGATATACCGATGTTATGGCCGCCCAACTTGCCGGAATAACTACTGCAGTTGCAACCTGTGGAACGGCATTTGGCGCCGACCACATTCGAATTCTGCGTAGATTATTGATGGATGACGATGCATTTCGAGGCGAAGTAATCTTCACTTTTGATGGTGATGCTGCTGGGCAAAAGGCTGCGCTTCGGGCATTTAGTGAAGATCAGAAGTTTGTTACCCAAACTTTTGTCGCAGTTGAACCCGATGGTCTAGATCCATGCGATCTACGCCAGCAAAAAGGAGATTTAGCCCTTCGGGATTTAATCGCACGGCGAGTTCCTTTATTCGAGTTTGCAATTCGTAGTGAGCTCGCACATCACAAGTTAGATTCTGCAGAGGGTCGCATCAATGCTCTCAATGCTGCAGCACCACTCGTAGCCCAAATCCGCGATAAATCACTTCGTCCAGAGTACACACGACTACTTGCAGGATGGTTAGGCGTAGAGGTTGAAATTGTCTCTGCAGCTGTTTCTCAGGGATTGAAAGCCCGACCACGTAGCGAAGATTCATCAGAGGTTGTAACTGAAGAGAGTAATTGGAGACCAGATCCAAATGACGCCCGATTAATTCTCGAGCGCGAAGTTCTCAAAGCACGGCTGCAAGAGCCTCAACTCTTTGAAGGAAAACTATGGTCAGATATTGAGGCCGATGCATTCACGCATCCGGCTTATCGGGAAATGCGCAAGACCATCGATGACAAGCAAGAACTTTCAATGGAGACAATCACCGATGAGAAGATTAAGGCGCTATTTACTGAATTATCTGTTGAACCAATTCGTGCCGATGGCAGACCTACTGCCAACTATGCAGAAAGCATTACCGCTCGTCTCCGAGAAGTCGCAATCTCTCGATCTATTGCTGAGTTAAAATCGAGTCTGCAACGCCTGAATCCAGTTGACAATGAGATTGAATATACGGCCGCATTTGGCGCCTTAGTTGCCTTGGAAAGTACCCGCCGAACATTGCATGATTTAGCCCTTGGAGGGCTTTAAATCCCCTCAATTTTCGAACAACGCCCGCGTGCGCTAGAGTTTGCGCTCGTACAGATTGATCCCTGATAGCTCAACGGCAGAGCAGTCGACTGTTAATCGACAGGTTCTTGGTTCGAATCCAAGTCAGGGAGCTTCTAT
>WLHG01000127.1 GCA_009702845.1 Actinomycetota bacterium | reverse complement strand
TTTTTGGTTGTCATTTGCAGGTGCAGCGATCCTGCTCAGGTACGCCGGCTAGAGCCTCCTCTATATGCTCTCCACATCCTGACCAGCTTGCTTTTTTACACACATTGCACATAACGCGTGAACACATTTTTAACTCCCTCGTTGGTTAATAGGAAAGTTAGCATACCCCCCGGGGTATGTCAAAACCGGCTACAAACGGCCAGCTTGGTGAACTCGCCTCAAGAACTCCTTCGTTTTTGGGTCCTGAGGGTTATGAAGCACTTCTTGTGCACTTCCGCGCTCAAGAATGTCTCCAGATTCTAAGAAGCAGACCTCATCGGCCACCTGAGTCGCAAAACCCATCTCATGCGTTGCCAAAACCATTGTCATTCCATCGCTTTTTAGATCACGCACAATACTTAACACTTCATTAACTAAAACAGGATCAAGTGCTGAAGTAATCTCGTCCAATAAAAGCAGCCGGGGATTGCAGGCTAATGATCGTATTATCGCAACTCTTTGCTGCTGTCCCCCGCTTAGGCGATCTGGATACTGATCAGCCTTATCGGCTAAATCAAAGCGTTTGAGAAGCTTTTGCGCGGACTCTATCGCCTCTTCCTTACTCTTTCCCTGCACTTTAATTGGTGACAGGGTTATGTTTTCAAGAACGGTCTTATGTGGGAATAGATTGAAAGATTGAAAAACCATTCCTAACTTGCGTCTAACTTCATCGACATTGATTAGTGGATCCGATATTTCAGCACCATCTAAGAAAATCTGGCCATCATCGATGGACTCCAACAAGTTGATACAACGTAACAATGTGGATTTGCCTGAGCCGGAAGCACCAATCAGCACCGTAGCAGTGTGCTCTGGAACTGAAAGAGAGAGATGGTTGAGAACTAACTCTTGGCCAAAGGACTTACGGATATTTATGAGCTCGAGGACGTTAGCCATCAAATAGCCCCCTCTGCATTTTGTGCATTAGTTCGATGACGAATTGCTCTATCTGTATAGCGAGTCATTGGGATTGTGATTAGTAGAAAGAGAATTGCCGCTACTACATATGGTGTGTAGTTAAAAGTTCTGCTGGCATTGATTTGCGCAGCGCGAACAGCATCAGTTACACCCAAGATCGATACGAGTCCGGTATCTTTCAAAAGAGAGACAAAGTCATTTAGTAGTGGCGGAACAACTCTTCGTATCGCTTGTGGTAACACCACGTATCGCATCGTCTGGCCAGAAGTTAAACCAAGCGATCTTGCAGCAGCGCGTTGGCTCGGATGAATTGAGAGAATTCCGCTACGGATAACTTCGGCCACATATGCCGAATAAGTCAGCACAACTGCGACGGTGCCAAGGAAGATTACATTGCTCGAAATTCCAGTTAAACGCAGTGCTGGTACGCCAAAGCCGACAAGCAGGATAATCAAGATAAGTGGTGCACCGCGGAAAATATCAACGTAGGCAGTTGCAAGAAATCTAAATGGGGTCAGCGCCGGTGATTTAGTTGTTCGCATAAGCGCTAAACCAAGGGCGATTACTCCGATGCATGCGCCACCTATAAAAGTCAGTTGCAGATTGATCCAGAGTCCAGCAATAACAGTTGGAAAGACTTCGCGGCCATAATCGATATCAAAGAAGGTCTTCTTAACAACTTCCCAGCCCGGGGATGAGACAACGATTGCAATTAATGTGCCAATCACAAGAAAGGATGAAATCGCAGCTATTGCGCCCTGCTTTCGGCTAATTCGCCTACGGGCAATTCCACGTTCTACTTCACGTGAGCTTGGCGACCAAGCAGAGTTAATTCGCTCTGTCATGGTCGCCAAACTACCGTGTTTACTTCTTACTTTCTATTATGGCTTCATTACTGGCGCACCAGCATCAGTTGCTAGCCACTTATCCGTAATGGCTGCCAAAGTACCATCGGCAGTAATTGCATCAACAGCTGCAGAAACACATGAGGTCAATGCGCTTCCCTTTGACATTAGGAGCCCGAATTGATCGCCAGCACCAGATGATGGCAACTGACCAACGATTAAGCCATCTGTAACTTCAACACCAGATAGGTAGAAAGCAGTTGGAAGATCTACAACTAGACCATCAATCTGACCATTCTTAAGTGCAGATACTGCGGCGGCGTTGTCGTTAAATACCTGAGGCTTGATACCAATCTGGTTTTCAATCGCATCAAGAGATGTAGTACCAACGGCTGCACCAAGCTTTGCATTCTTCAAATCAGCGATTGATGTCTTGCCTGCAATCTTGCTGCCCTTGAATGAAACAATTGCTTGAGGAGCAGTGTAGTAAGGAGATGAGAAATCAACTGCCGCTGAACGCTCAGCAGTAATTGAGAACTGTTGCAAGTTGAAGTCAAAGTTCTTAGCTCCAGGTGTTACCGCGCTATCAAAAGTCGTGCGAACCCAAACTACTTCATCATTAGTAAACCCGAGTTGCTTAGCAACTGCATATGCGACGGCGCCTTCAAAACCATTTCCGGTCTCTGGCGCATCATCGATGATCCATGGATAGTAAGCAGGCTCTCCAGTGGCAATAGTTAACTTACCTGATTCAACTGTTGCAAGATCTGCCTTTGCACATGATGCCGCTTCTTCAGAAGTTGCTGAATCACTCTTTGCGCAACCTGAGAGAGTGAGAGATGTTGCAACTGCTACTGCTATAAGAATTCCAAAACGTTTCTTCACGATATCTCCTAATGGGTTGATGGCTATACCCAAAGGCTAGGGCATTACAAAGCCGCCATCAACTGGCACCGTGACTCCTGAAACATAGGATGATGCATCACTTACTAACCAAATGAGCGTCGACGCTAACTCTTCAACCCTTCCAATTCGCTGGGCAGCGGTCAGCGCGCGAACCATCTCTATTGATGCCTCGTTCATTTGATCGGTCATTTCAGATGGAAAAAATCCTGGTGCTAGAGCATTAACGCGAATGCCTTTGCGCGCAGTCCACTGTGCAGCTAAGTCCCGTGTTAACCCAATTACCCCAGCTTTGCTTGATGCATAGGCGGCTTGCGGTAAACCTCCAGGGCGCATTCCCAGAATGCTAGAAATATTTACAATCGCACCACCATTTATTGCCGCTTTAGCAAATGCCTGGGCCATCCAATATGAGCCCATCAAATTTACATCAATGACGTTACGAAATTGTTCAGGAGTCTCAGAGGTCGCCGATACTGCAGTTCCGACCCCAGCGTTATTTACCAAGATATCAACGCGACCAAAGCGTTCAATTGCAAGTGCAATAAGGGCGGTGCAATCCTCTGGCTTAGTGACATCGGTTTTTAGGGCTGCGAAGTTTCTGCCCTCTGCCTCAATAAGTGCCCCGGTATCGGGCAAACGTTCGCTACGTCTGGCACCTAAAACTACGTCGGCACCTGCCTGTGCAAGAGCCTGCGCGAATGCAACACCTAAGCCAGATGATGCTCCTGTGACAACTGCCACTTTGCCATCTAGTCGAAACGAATCTAAAACATTCATAAGGCTCTCCCTTTTTAAGTGCAATATGCGTACGGTACTACTATGGAGTTTGGTAATAGTTTAAAGGCCGAGGATTACCTCGCCCGCCTGAGAAATTTTATGGAACACAAGGTCTTTCCCGCTGAAAGCATTTATCATCAACAGCGAGAGGCTTTAAAGAAAGCCGGTACTCCTCATGTTTTACCTGCCATTGTCGAAGAGTTAAAAGAGGCGGCACGCGCAAAGGGATTGTGGAACCTATTTCTTCCCGATTCAGAGGATCCAGCACATGGATTAACGGTTACAGATTACGCAGCATTAGCTGAGTTAACGGGCTGGTCTCCAGATATTGCGCCTGAGGCTCTGAACTGTTCGGCACCTGACACAGGAAACATGGAAGTTCTTCACCTCTTTGGAAGCGCAGCCCAAAAACAGCAGTGGCTAACACCGCTTCTGAATGGTGAGATTCGATCTGGCTTTGCCATGACCGAGCCCGATGTCGCATCAAGTGATGC
>WLHG01000126.1 GCA_009702845.1 Actinomycetota bacterium | reverse complement strand
TTTGACTCTGTTGCGCGGGGCAACTGGTCACTTAGACCCGGCCCAGACGGCAACGGAACGTGCCTTCATATGATTATTCCTGCATTAGAGTTACCTCCTGCACGGGGCGGTAGCTCAGTTGGTTAGAGCCCTGAACTCATAATTCAGTCGTCGTCGGTTCGAGCCCGACCCGCCCCACCAGCAGTTACACCTGCATTACCTGTGCCAATGCCAGACTCTTCCTCATGGAAAAACAGAAGGTTCGCAAGGCTTCAAATGCCCTTATCCGCGAACGTCGGAGCCTGACTACTCAGCGAATCGTCTTCTTAGTTATCGCTGCGGCAGCTCCCCTCGCGGCGATGATTGGCAATGTCCCATTGGCAATTGTTTACGGTAATGGCGTGGGTCTGCCCGTTGCTTACTTAGTTGCCTCCATAGTTCTAATCTGTTTTTCTGCAGGTTATGCCGCTATGAGTCGGCGCGTTGTTAATACCGGTGCCTTCTATACATATATTTCTCGAGCACTCGGCAAAGATATTGGTGTAGGGGCTGCATACCTGGCTCTGACTTCTTACACCGCTATGACGTGTGGGCTAGCCGGTGCTTTCGGTTACTTCATGCACGAACTGATATTTTCAGCTGCCGGCATATCAGTGCCTTGGTTCCTGCTTTCGGCGATTGGAATCGCAATCGTTGCAGTTCTTGGATATCGATCCGTAGATTTCTCAGCCAAAGTTTTAGGTATATTGATGATTGCAGAATTTGCAGTGCTCGTAGTTTTTGAATGTATCGTGATTGCCAAGAAAGGCACATCGGCTTTCCCGCTTGAGAGCTTTACTTATCACCAAGCAACATCTGGCCCTTTTGGAATCGCCGCGCTGATTGCTTTTACGAGCTTTATCGGTTTTGAATCTGCAGCTTTATACGGGGAAGAGACCAAAAACCCTGAAAAGAGCATCCCAAGGGCAACATATATTGCAGTCACATCAGTTGGAATTTTCTATGTCTTCACGGCCTGGGTAATTATCGGGGCCACGGGGGTCAGCAAGCTGCATTCTCAAGCGAGCGCCGATGGCGGAGTTTTCGTTTTAAATTTATTGAATCAATATGGGGGTGAAGCGCTCTTCGATATAGGCGCCGTGCTTCTCTGTACCAGCGTTTTGGCTGGCTACTCAGCCCTGCACAATGCAGCCAGCCGTTATCTCTTCGCATTGGGACGTGAAAATATCGCCCCACATATCTTTGGCGAATATCATAAAGATTTCTTCAGCCCCCACATTGCAAGTTTGGCCATTACCGGTTCGGCGTCAGTCGTTGCCGTTGCTTTTGCAGTCACGGGGGCCGATCCTTATAAAACCTTTGCCGCTAGCTTAATTGCCGTCGGAACCCTCGGAATCGTAGCGCTTCAAGCCTTTGCATCTCTTTCGGTCATTGTGTTCTTTTGGAAGAGAAAAGATAGAAAGTGGTGGTCAGGATTTCTTGCTCCTTTAGTTGGATTTATAGGACTTATGGGCGCATTTATTTTGGCCGCCGTTCATTACAACACATTGACTGGCTCAGATAATAAGTGGATTAATTTAGTTCCGGTTCTCCTTGTCGTCATTACCGCCGGCGGAATCGTAAATGTAGTAAGGATTAAACGCACTAAGCCAGTTGTATACGCAAAGCTTGCATCCACTCAACTTCGCTCGAAAAAAGCTGCAGACATTGTCGCTCCAGCCGTTAACTACAACAAAAAGTACTGTCTCGTCGGAGCCGGGCCTGCTGGTCTAGTTATGGCCCGCGCGCTCATTAAAGAGGGCGTTCCCTTTGACTGGTATGAACGTCACAGCGATGTCGGTGGCGTCTGGGATATGGATAATCATGGAACTCCGATGTATGAATCGGCGCACTTCATCTCATCTAAATACACGAGCGGTTTCTATGGCTTTCCAATGCCTTCGAATTATCCAGACTATCCATCGTGGCACCAGATACTCGATTACATCCGAGGATTTGCAGATGCATACAACCTAAAGTCGAGAGTGAACTTTGGAGTATCCGTAGTGCAGGCTTTGCCAATTGAGGCCGATCAATGGAGCGTTAGCCTCTCAAATGGAAAGAGTGAAATCTACGAGGGTCTGATCAATGCCACCGGTGTTACATGGCATCCAAATCGACCCGTGATCGAGGGTGAAGCCCAATTTAAGGGCACAATTATGCATTCTGTGGAGTATCGAAGCCCGAGTGAATTTACCGGCAAGAGAGTTCTCATCGTTGGCGCGGGTAACTCTGGTGTCGATATCGCATCTGATGCTGCACAGTTTTCGAAAAAAGCTTTCTTCTCTGTTCGCCGCGGCTATCGCTATATTCCCAAATACATCTTTGGTGTTCCAACCGATGCCCTCATTTCCGGAAAAATTCTGCCGCCAAAAGGGGTATCGATTAATGGTGATGTTACAAAAATGATTGACACCCTGGTTGGCGACCTCACCAGATACGGACTACCAAAGCCTGATCACAATTTATTGGCCAGCCATCCGATTATGAATACCCAGGTTCTTCACCATTTAGGTCACGGAGATTTGATTGCCAAACCTGACATTGAAAGTGTGGATGAGAATGGTGCACGATTTAAAGATGGTAGTTATGAAGCATTGGATCTTATCGTTTTGGCCACTGGCTATTCTTACTCGGTTCCTTATTTAGAGCAGAGCGAAGATGAGTGGAGAGATGGTCGACCTCAACTCTATCTTCGGATACTTTCTCGAAAGCATCCGAACCTTTACTTTATTGGATATGCAGAGTTTGCCGATGCAGCATACAAAAGATTCGATGAGATGGCACAGATGGTTGTCATCGATATCCGGGCTCGAGTAACAGGTATTAACTATCCAGAGTTACTGGAGTTACGAAAATCCGATAATCCAGATTTAGCTGGAGGCCATAAATACATTGATAGCCCACGCCATACCAACTACATAGAAGTTGAAACATATCTCAATTATTTAGCAATTTTACGTGATCGGTTTGATTGGCCAGAGGTTGACGAATCCACATATCAAAGCCTTATTCGATAATTTCCCACACGCCATTTACTTGGCGCGCGATGCCGCGCAGTTCAAGCTCCTTCAAGTATCGCTTGTGTCCGCGTTCGCCTTTTCCAACAAATAACGGCATCAATAATGGAAGCTGGCTCGGAAAGAGCATCGCGATTCTAACGAGCCATGATTCACTGGGCTTTGGATAGACCTCGAACTTTGGTTTATCCAGCATCTTTAAAAATGATTTGACCACATCAGCGCTCTTTTGGGGTGGATCCATAAACTGCAATGAGTTTCCCCCATCAACGGCTTCTCGTTGCAGCATCGGAGTATCTGTGGCCGATGGCATAACCGAGCCTGCCTTAATTCCCTTTGCTGCAAAATCTAGACTCATTGAAAGCATCGCTCCCCGTAACCCAAACTTTGAAATTGTATATAGCGGTGTCTCTCCCAATGGAAATATTCCGCCTAATGAAACTGTAGTAATTATCCGCGGGTCATCAGATTTCTTAAGCAGAGCAATGCACTTACGAATTATCACAAGCGGAGAACGTAAATTGATATCTAATTCGTGCTCGATGCTTTCAACACTTCGCTCATCGAATCTATCCGTTGTAGTTATCGCGGCATTTGGAATCAGAACATCAATATGTCCATGCATTTGCGAAATATCTTCAACCGCCCGATCAATTGCGAGGCGGTCAGTAAGGTCCAGTGCGATTGCAAGATGTCCAGTTCCTGATAACCCTGCTATGACCGTGTCAAGGCGTTTCTCATCCAAGTCCAGTAAGACCAATCTGGCACCACGTGAGGCAAACTCATGGGCCAAATGCGAGCCAATGCCACCGGCGCCGCCGGTGATCACAATTACCTTATGTGTAAAGACATATTTCATGCTTCCTAGAATACTTCAGGATTAGCGTTTTATTGAGGCGTTATAGATAGTCTCTATTGATGCATCAAGGGTTGAATTGAACTCGCTCTC
>WLHG01000125.1 GCA_009702845.1 Actinomycetota bacterium | reverse complement strand
TTGTTCTCAGCAAGAATCGTCATATGTGTATATGCCCCGCCACCAGAAACATCATCTTCGCCGCCATCGGCCCACTTCACGCGTTTTTTATCTAGGCGGGATTCAGGTGCGACATAGGCCTCAATGCCGATGATTGGTTTTACTCCGGCTTTTTTGGCGCTTTTGTAGAAATCAAATGCTGCGAAAACATTTCCATGATCAGTCATCGCAATAGCAGGCATGCCTTGGCGCGCAACCTCATCCATTAAATCGCCAACGCGCGCAGCACCGTCGAGCATCGAATACTCGGTGTGAACGTGAAGGTGAACGAAGTTATCAGTTGGCATAGTTGATATAAGGCTATTGCTTAAGGCAGTACGGCATCAGATAGCAACGCCAAAGATGCTCTCAGATCGGCCGGGTAGGGGGCGGTGAAGTTCAGTTTCGCGCCAGTAATGGGGTGATCAAAACGTAGCTCCTTGGCATGTAGCCACGGACGCGACATCCCAAGGCTTTTAGCTAGAACTGGATCTGCTCCATATGTCATGTCCCCCACTAATGGATGGTTAAGGGCAGAAAAGTGGACGCGAATCTGGTGGGTGCGACCAGTCTCAAGCTCTACTTTTACAAGTGAGACGGCTCTGTAAAATTCGATGACCTCATAATGAGTAATCGATTCCTTGCCAGTCCCAACGACTGCAAATCGATGATCCTCTTTTGGGTGACGATCAATTGGAGCATCGATAGTGCCTGTAGTGGGATCCATATGTCCCTGAATCAAAGCGTGATAAATTTTTTCGACGCTACGTGTGCGAAAGGCATCCTTCAAAACAGTAAATGCGCGATCACTCTTTGCCACAATCATTAATCCACTAGTGCCAACATCCAAGCGATGCACAATACCTTGGCGTTCTGCCGCACCGCTTGTCGAAATAATAAAACCCGCTGCACTTAGCGCTCCAACAACTGTCGGTCCAGTCCAACCCGGACTTGGATGCGCCGCGCAACCCACTGGCTTATTAATAACAACGATGTCACTGTCCTCATGAACGATTTCCAATCCTTCGATTGGAGTAAGTGGGATTGCTACGGTGTTTATCGGTGCAGGTAATAGAACTTCAATCACCTGTCCGGCACTAACACGTTCAGATTTTTGCATTGCTCTATTTGAAGTAGTGATGTCTCCATCCTCAAGAAGCTTTACTACGGCTGTTCGGGATAGTCCCAATACTCGGGTAAGCGCACTATCAATTCGTTCGCCGGCGACACCTTCTGGCACTGCCAATGTCCGCAACTCTCTACTGCTCATTTTCAGAGACCCTTCTTCGTAATGGGAGAAATATTGCGTGCAGAGAGAAAGACTGACAGCACAGCTGCGCAAACAATTGCCGAATCGGCGATATTAAATATCGGCCAGTGCGGAAGTTGCATCCAATCAATTACATGCCCACGAAGGAAACTAGGCTCACGGAAAATGCGATCCATAAGATTTCCCAATATCCCCCCCATAACCAGGCCGAGGACAACTGCCCAACCTTTTGATGTTATGTGAGGAGCAAAGTAAAGGATGCCACCGAGAACCGCGATTCCAAATAGAGAGAGAAAGAGCGTGGCACCTGTCGCAAAAGAAAATGCGGCACCAGAATTTCGAACAAATGTAAGTTGAAAAAAACTACCAAGAATCTTTATGGGTTCGCGGTTCGCGAGTTGGTTTACTGCCCAGGCTTTAGTTGCTAAATCGAGGATCCAGATAAACCAGGCAACACATAATAGTGTTCGCCACCTTTGCACTGCTAGCGCCGTTCTTCCTTCTGCTTGCAAAGCATGCAGAGAGTTGCGCGTGGGAAAACTTGAAGGCGGGCCTTGCCAATTGCATTGCCGCATTCTTCACATGATCCATAACGCTTTGAATCAATTCGATCGAGCGCGCGCTCAGTCTGTAAAACCATATCGCGGGCATTAATAACTAGTGACATTTCATGTTCGCGTTCGAAAGTCTTTGTTCCTGCATCGGCCTGGTCATCCCCTGCACCTTCACCTGATTCTTGTATGAGTGAATCCATTTCAAGCTCAACAATTGTTAGCTCCCGACGCAGGCGCTCTAGCTCTTTTGAAATCTCTGTACGAATTACTTTCAACTCTGAAGGTGTCCATGGAGTCTCAGATTCACTTACAACAATAGGTGTCGGAGCGCTCTTAATTGGTTTTAGTGGTGCAACTTTCTTGCCATTCTTAGCAGGACGCGGTGGGGGCGGCATGACTAATCGTCGCTCTTCAACCACAGGGACTAAGACGGGTGCAGTGACAGTAGAAACAGAAACCGTTTGAGATTTTTCATCAACGGTCAGAGTCGTTTTAGTGGTAGATGCCTTAGCACCTGCTTTTTTTACCGGAATAGATTTCACTGCACTTTTTTTTGCCACAGCTTTCTTTGCTGGAGCTTTCTTTGCTGGAGCTTTCTTGACAGGAGCTTTCTTTACCGGAGTTTTCTTGACGGCCGCTTTTTTAACGGGCTTTTTTGCCGCGCTCTTGGCAGGCGCCTTTTTTGCTACGGCGCTCTTAGAAGGCTTCTTGGGCATGACGCGTACCTTATGCCGATTGCCCCTCCTATACCAACTACGCCACATGTATTTTTATCCCCTGGAATGGCCTAGACTCTGCCCTACTAACGCAATATGAGCGCTGACGGGGCTATCACCTCACGAGCTCGCTGGAAGAAGTGGGTGAAAACTCATCTAGAACCGGCCCGAGTTAGTTCTTCAAGTGGCGCGAACTTTGCGCAAGGCGGGTGGTACCGCGTGATCTGCGATAGCAGCTCCCGTCCCTCCAAGTTTTTTTGGGGGCTTTTCATATGGTTTTTCGTAGCATTCCAGCATCGGTGAATCTACCTGCCCTCGAACATGAAATTCTCAAGTTCTGGAGCGATAACGAGATTTTTCATAAGACCGTTGATGCTCGCACAGGCGCAGCTCCATGGAGCTTTTACGAGGGTCCGCCTACTGCCAATGGAATGCCTGGAACGCATCATATTGAGGCGCGAGTTTTTAAAGATGTCTTCCCTCGCTTTCAAACAATGAAGGGTCGCTTTGTAACGCGTAAAGCCGGGTGGGATTGCCATGGGCTTCCAGTTGAAATTGCAGTTGAGAAAGAGTTGGGATTTAACGGTAAGGGCGATATCGAAAAATTTGGAGTTGCCGCTTTCAACGATAAGTGCCGCGAATCTGTTCAGCGCCACGTCACCGCTTTTAGCGATATGACCGATCGAATGGGCTTCTGGGTCGATTTTGATCAGGCCTACTGGACCATGTCCCCTGAATACGTCGAAAGTGTGTGGTGGTCGCTTAAAGAGATTTGGAAGAAAGGTCTTCTCGTTCAAGATCATCGAGTCGCCCCATACTGTCCCCGCTGCGGAACTGGATTATCCGATCACGAGCTAGCCCAAGGATATGAAACCATTACCGATCCATCTGTCTTTGTTAGATTTCCAGTCACATCTGGTGAACTTGCTCTTCTACATGCATCACTACTTGTTTGGACAACTACTCCGTGGACTGTGGTTTCAAATACCGCTATCGCCGTTCACCCAGATGTCGACTACGTCGTTGTTGAAGTTATCGATGAGGAAAAGAGTGAAGTTCTCATCGTCGCTGAGGCTCTCATCGATTGCCTCAAAGGTGAGAAAAGAATTATTAAGCGAGTTCTTGGAAAAGAGTTAGAGCGCACGACATATACGCGTCCATTTAACTACGTCGAAATCCCAGAGGCGCATTACGTTGTTCTGGCTACATATGTCACAACTGAGGATGGCACCGGATTAGTTCATCAATCCCCCGCCTTTGGAGCAGATGACTTAGCGGTATGTCGCTCATACGGACTGCCGGTAGTAAATCCAATCGCCGCCGATGGAAGATTCTTACCTGATGTACCAGTTGTTGGAGGAATGTTTTTTAAAGATGCCGATAAAGTTTTAGTCAAAGAGTTAAGAGCCAATGGCTCTCTCTATAAGCA
>WLHG01000124.1 GCA_009702845.1 Actinomycetota bacterium | reverse complement strand
TTCCGCCATTGGCGGAACCGGTTCTCTTATATTGAAGTTGAGTCAATTACTTGACCACTACCGTATTAATTTGTTACGAACCTACTGCTGCAGGCCATGCTGTCTTTAGGTAAGTACGAGCTGCAAGTGTCTGTGCAGCAGATGCTGCTTCAGCACTAATCTTGCTCTTACCAATTGCAGCGATTCCCTCAGCTGGTGCACGGCGAGTCTTTACAAGCCATACCCATAGCGTTGGAGTTGCTCCACCGATAGCAAATACCTTTGCACCAGTCTCGCCAAGTGTGTACTCCATCCAGAGACGGGCACATGCTGGATGTGGAGCCCAAGCAGATACTGCGCTGTGGTATGTAGATCCAACAGATGCTGGTGTGTACATCTTCCATGACTTACCGGCAGCTGCAAATAGCTTAACTACGCCAGCTTGAAGGTAACCATTGTCAATTACTACTGGAGTTTGACCAGAGATAATTGTTGCCTGTGAAGGATTGACTAGAACAAAGTTGCCGGCATCCTTCATTTTCTTGAAGAAATCGACGCCCTTTGAGATGTCGTCAAAACTTCCACCGAGTGCCTTATTGATCATGTAAACGCCGTTCATGCCGGCAGTTGACCCTAGAGGATCTCCGTTAAGAGTGATCTTGCCCTTGAACTTAGGAAGCAATAGATCGTTCAAGCTAGTAATAGTTCCAAGTGAACCGTCGTAACCGATTGTCATTGTTCCTGTGTAGTTAGGTGTTACTTCAGCAGTTGGGAAAGCTGATGAACCTAGTAGGTAAGACCAAGTCTTAACTTTGTATGGAGCAAAAGTTCCAGTACCAACATACTTAGCTGCAACTGCTAGACCAATGTCAAAAACATCTGGAGCACGATTTGTGCCCTTGAGTTGATTTGACTGATCAATTTCGGATTGTGATGACGCCTCTGGATCTGCCTCATCGATTTTTACTCCGTATGCTGCTTTGAAGCCAGTAAGCATGTCTTCATAGTTTGCCCAGTAGTGAGGCAATGCAACAACGTTTAGCTGTCCTTCTTTCTGGCAAGCCTTCACTAGTCCAGACATACCGCCACCTTGTGAGGCGCTTGTAATCTTGGCGTAGTTAGTTGCAGCAGATGCTGACGATGTACTCATTACAGGAATCGCTAATGCAACGACGAGGGCCGCTGCTAGTGATCCACTGGTGATTTTTGTAAATTTCACTCAGTTCCTCCTATTTGTAAGTGGTATGTATTTTCCTCATACATCCTGATCATTTGCAGTCCATGTGATGACTGCAAGAGATCCGGCATTTTGTACTTACCTTGGCCCATCCGGAGCCAAAATTTTTCTGCGCTCTCTTGTTATAGAAAGGTATAGAGGTAGCCCTGCTAGGGGATAGTGTCCATAACTTAACCCTTGCGGGGCGGTAAGTCCAAGGCCAACACTTACATGAAAGCCAACTAGAAGTTAATTTTTGACGACTCGATATGAGGCAAGGCTTGCATCTGTTGCATAGGCGATACGCACGCCCGCGGCCTTTGTCACCGCTAAGCCGTCAATTATAACTTTTGTTAATAATTCGCCAGGTGCCACGACCGCTACGCCTGGAGGATAGGGCGCTATTAGGTCGGCTGAGATCCGGCCAACTGCATGGCCCGCTGCCACCATTTCGGTTTCGGAAAAGTAGGCCTCACGCATAGATAGCGCAACGGTTGGGGTAACTGACCAACTCAGAGAGGTAGCAGTAGCACGTGGTCCTTTTTGCTCAGTCTTAAGGATAGGTATAAGCGTTGAAGCTAGTTGATCGAAATCCTCTTTTGTATCGGCCAACGTTGCCAAGAAGACCACAGTGTCACTATCGGCCATTTCAACGCGAATGAATTGGCTCTGTAGCGCTTTTTCAATATCAACACCTGAACCACCTAATTGATTGGCGCGCAAAACAATTTTTGTTGGATCAAATCTTCCCGAAGGGAAATCACTGGGGCTTAGAAAGATTGGAAGATCAAAGTGCGACTGCACTTCATTTTTAAATGCTGCAACATCTTCAACTAACTGTGAAATTAATTCCTGACCCCGAGTTTGTAAAAGCGCTCTGCAACCATCAATTGATGCTAACGGTGCTCCGGCAGGTGATGTCGTGTGGGTCGTTTCAAAACTTTGTTCAATACGATCTAAGTTTAAATATCTTCCTTGCGCAATGAGTAATGCCGATGCACTGTAACCTGGCAGGGCTTTGTGAGTGCTTGTTATTAAGGCATCTGCCCCCATCGCCAAACAGTGTGCAGGCACTAAAGAAGAAAAGCCAAAGTGGCCGCCCCATGCCGCATCAACAATGACTGGAATCGCATGGGCGTGTGCTGCATTGATGAGTGCGGGTAGATCCGACAACGTGCCTAAATATCCTGGCTCAGTTAATAAGAGTGCGATTGGTTTTTGGTCGATTATTTTTTCGAACTCAGCTACGGGAATTCCGATGGGTACACCGGTTGCCGCATCAATTTCGGGTGATAGCCAGATTGGCTCTAAGCCTGCTAAGACAAGTGCGCTTAAAACGGAGCGATGCGCGGTACGAGAGAGAGCAACTTTATCTCCCGGTTTCCCTAGGGCTAAAATCATCGCTTGATTTGCATGGGTTGAGCCACCAGTTGAGAAACGCGCATAGTCGGCGCCCCACAATGTGGCAGCTAGCGCTTCGGCTCTTTTTAATACGTGATTACTCAATTTAATCTCATCAAGACCTCCATATAAAGGAGTATCGCTATCGACGACTAAACCCAAGCCGGCATCTAAGCGTGTGGCTCGCTGTTTATGCCCCGGAATCGTGAACGGTTGGCGCTTGTGCTCGAAATAAGAAAGGTAGGCATCTAGCAACGGTGCCGAAACTCTCAGTGAACTCATGGCTTCAGCCTAACTTTTAGGGCGGTGCATGGGAAATATGGCCTTAGACTTTCACCATGGACACACTTACTAATCTCACCCAAGAGCGTCGTTTGGTCACTGCAATCCCGGGACCGAAATCTATTGAAGCGCTCAAGCGCCGAAGTGAAGCGACATCTGGTGGATTGGGCATGGCGATTCCAGTCATTATCGAGCGCGCGAGCGATGCGATTTTGCTCGACATCGACGGTAACCAGATTATTGACCTTGGATCGGGTATCGGCGTTGTTAACGTTGGTAACTCTGCTAGCCGTGTGGTCGATCGCGTGATCGAACAGGTACAGGCATTTACACATACCTGTTTTACGGTAGCTCCTTACATGAACTACATCGAAGTCTGCGAAAAACTTAACGCAATCACACCAGGTACACATAAAAAGAAATCGCTTCTAGTTAATTCAGGTGCCGAGGCCGTTGAAAATGCTGTAAAGATTGCGCGCCATTACACCAAGCGTCCAGCTATCGTCGTTTTCGAGCACAGCTACCACGGCCGTACAAATTTAACGATGGCATTGACTGCCAAGAACATGCCCTACAAAGAGGGCTTTGGCCCATTTGCACCAGAGGTTTATCGCGTACCAATGCCATATTCATTTCATTGGGTTGGCGATCAGGCAACGATTACAGAAGATGCAATTGCAATGGTCACTCACAAAATTGATAAAGAGATTGGCGCACACCACGTTGCCGCAATTTTGATCGAACCGATTCAGGGCGAAGGCGGATTCATAGTTCCTCCTAAGGGTTTCATGCCAGCGTTGGCAAAATACTCGACAGATAATGGGATCGTATTTATAGCCGATGAAGTGCAAACAGGTTTTGCACGTACGGGCCATATGTTTGCCGTTGAAGAAGAGAACGTTGTGCCAGATATTGTTGTAACAGCTAAAGGAATCGCAGGTGGACTTCCACTTGCAGGCATTACAGGTCGCGCCGAAATAATGGACTCAGTCCATGCTTCAGGACTCGGTGGAACTTTTGGTGGAAATCCACTGGCATGTGCTGCAGCCCTTGGCGCCTTTGAAACGATGGAGGCCGAAAACCTTGTTTCGCGCGCGCAGCACATCGGAACAATTTTGGGAGATTCATTACGTGCTCTACAGAAGAAGTATCCAATCATCGGTGAAGTTCGCGGGCGTGGTG
>WLHG01000123.1 GCA_009702845.1 Actinomycetota bacterium | reverse complement strand
TTTGTTGATCGTGTAACTCTCTACGCCACTGCTGGAAAAGGTGGCGATGGTTGCGTCTCTGTAAAGCGTGAAAAATTTAAACCGCTCGGTGGACCAGATGGTGGAAATGGTGGACGTGGCGGAGATGTAGTTCTCGTCGTTGATCCATCGGTCACAACTCTTCTTGATTTTCATCATTCACCACACCGCAAGGCAACATCAGGTCATCAAGGTTATGGCGATCGTAAAGATGGATATCAAGGCGATGATCTAGTTCTTGGTGTTCCAAACGGCACGGTTATTTTCGATAGCAATGGCGAACAGATCGCAGATTTAATTGGCAACGGAACAGTTTTTATCGCTGCCCAGGGTGGACATGGTGGGCTTGGTAACTTAGCTCTTGCGTCATCTCGGCGCCGTGCTCCTGGTTTTGCGCTGCTTGGAGAACCTGGTGAAGAGCGAACACTTTCATTAGAATTAAAATCTGTTGCAGATATCGCACTAGTTGGTTATCCAAGTGCAGGTAAATCATCTTTAATCGCAGCGATTTCTGCGGCGCGTCCAAAGATTGCCGACTATCCATTTACAACACTCGTTCCAAACTTAGGCGTTGTCCAAGCAGGAGAGACTCGATTTACGGTTGCCGATGTTCCAGGATTAATTCCAGGAGCCAGCCAAGGCAAGGGACTGGGCTTAGAGTTTTTGCGCCACGTTGAACGTTGCGTTGCTCTTGTGCATGTTCTTGACTGCGGAACACTCGAGACCGATCGCAATCCAGTTAAAGATTTAGAGACTATTGAAAATGAACTTGCTCTCTATGGCGGCCTTGAAGATCGCGTTCGAATTATCGCACTCAATAAAATCGATCTACCCGATGGTCAAGCAATGGCCGAGATGGTCGCTGGCGAATTACGCGCAAAGGGCTATGAGGTTTATCCAGTGTCGGCTGCATCGCGCGCCGGCCTTCAAGAGCTCACATATGCGATGGCCCGTTTGATTCAAAAAGATCGCGCCGCCGCCGTTGTTGAAGAGCGCACACGAATTGTGTTGCGTCCCGTTGCCGTTGATGACTCAGGCTTTGCCGTTAAGGCAAATGCCGATGGTTCATTTACTGTTCGAGGCAAAAAAGTAGAGCGTTGGGTTCGTCAGACAAACTTTAAAAATGCCGAGGCAATTGGTTACTTAGCCGATCGCTTGGCGCAATTAGGTGTTGAAAAAGAGCTCTACAAGAAGGGCGCAGTTGCCGGTAGTGAAGTCCGAATCGGCGACGGTGCAACTGAAGTTGTCTTCGATTGGGAGCCAACGATTGAGGCAGGCGCCGAGCAGTTAGCTGGCCATTTGCACCGCCGAGGCGAGGATTCACGTCTTGAATCGACATGGGCACAAAATGAGCGAGTAGAGATTGAAGATGTATTGAGCGAAGATGAAATCGCCAAGCAGTGGGAGTACAACGTTTCCGACCCTCGCACACCTAAACTTTCACCACCGATTACCGAGCAAGAGTCAGAGGATGGAGATGCCAAGTGAGCCGAGCGCAGATCGTCTCTGCCAAACGCATCGTCATCAAGATCGGCTCGTCCTCTCTCACCGGTAAAGCCGGCTCGAAGTTAGATGAGGCCGCCGTTGAAAAACTTGTCGATGTAGTTGCTGCCTGCAAATCACGCGGTGCTGAAGTCGTCATCGTTTCATCGGGCGCAATCGCTGCAGGTTTAGCACCACTTGGGCTGTCTACTCGTCCAAAGGATCTTGCTACCCAACAGGCAGCGGCATCTGTTGGACAAGGTCTCTTAATCGCTCGCTACACCCAAAGCTTTGCAAAGCACGCAATCACTGCCTCCCAGATTTTGATTACTACTGAAGATATTGTGCGACGCTCTCACTATCAAAATGCTCAGCGCACTTTGTATCGCCTACTTCAACTCGGTGTTGTTCCAGTAATTAATGAAAATGACACAGTTGGTACGCAAGAGATTCGCTTCGGAGATAACGATCGATTAGCAGCTCTCGTTGCCTTATTAATTGGCGCAGATCTCTTGGTTCTAGTCTCTGATATCGATGCTCTCTACGACGCTCCACCAACTCAAGCCGGCGCTAAAGCGATCCATGAAGTTGCAGATATCTCCGACATTGAAAGCGTTGTTCTCGGTGGCGCTGGCACTGCAGGAGTTGGTAGCGGGGGAATGGTTACTAAAGTTGAAGCGGCACGAATTGCGACTAACGCTGGCATTCCAATGCTTCTGACTTCTTTAGCCGATGTTGACAAAGTTATGAATGGCGCAGAGTTCGGAACGTATTTTCATGCCCATGCCAACAAAACAACGTCACGCCTTCTATGGCTGGCTCATGCAACCACTACGCAAGGAAAACTAGTCCTAGATGCCGGCGCCGTTAAAGCTATTTTGGAGCGCGGAACTTCCCTCTTGCCGGCAGGTGTTACTGCAGTCCATGGGGATTTCATTTCAGGCGATGCCGTTGAGTTAGTCGGACCAGATGCCACAGTAATTGCTCGTGGATTAGTGGCATTTGATAGCGATGAGATTCCACAGATGTTGGGACGCTCGACGAAAGAGTTAGCTCAATCACTTGGGCCAGAGTATGAGCGCGAACTAGTTCACCGGGATGACTTAGTTCTTCTCTGAAATTAACTTCAGAACTGGTGCAACTCGCTCGCTTCGACCATCCGAACTCGTTGGCTCATCACTGAGCTTTACGATGACGGTTTTATTTGCCGGATCCATCCAGACAAACTGACCATGCAGACCTAACATCAAGTTGATACCGTCATATGGATGCCAGACCTGCGCACCATAACCCCAGCCGTAATCAAGGGTAACCGCGGGGGTAGAAATCCTGGTTAGCCAGGAGCTGCTAATGATTGATGAGAGTGGATTAATTAGCGCTGTTCCAACTAGGGCGTAGTCACGAGCCGTTGCATTAAAGCAGCAGAAAGCCTTTTCTGTTCCACCAACGCGATCAACATTCCATGTTGCAATATCGGCGGCTCCGGCCTTCTGCCAGACACTCTCACTGAAGAAATCGACCAGACTCTTTCCAGTTACTTTCTTAACAATCATTCCTAGCATCTGCGTGTCTACCGAGCGGTACTCTGCAAATGTTCCAGGCTCTTCCTTCATCATGCGATTGTGCATCAAAAACCAATCAACATCGGTAGAGGCATACATCTGTGCAATCGCTACGCCCCAACCACTTGGGCCAGTTGGGTAGTTATCAGATACGCCAACCCCACCTTTCATATCTAGCAAATCTTTGACTGTGACTTTATCGAAACTATTACCCGCCTTGTACTGCGGCAAAATACTGACAAAAGTATCGCTCTCTTTTAACTTACCGCTATCGATGAGTTTGCCAATCATGAGTGATGTCATCGTCTTGGCTACAGAGTAGGAAGGAAGTCGAGTATGAGAATCCATTCCATTGAGGTATTGCTCGTATGTTAAGACGCCATCACGAATAACTAGAAAAGCATTTGTGTGGGTGGATCTTAGAAACTCATCAAAGGAAATCGTTGCGCCCTCGAATTCAACGGTTGCAGGCATCTGCTCTGAACCAATCTTCCAGATCGCTGGTGTCGTTGCCGCCTTGATCGTGTGAGCAGGCATTAAATCCGGAGTCTTAGATGCGGGAGCTAGACCTAATTTGATGGCCGCTATCGGCTCGGGATATCTAATCGCCTTTGTTAATCCAAAGAGGGCTACATATGTGATGAGAAGGGAAACGAAGATTCTGGGAATTAAATTGAACACGGCCTGAGCCTAACTGCCGATAGTCTTGCCCGCATGGATGCCACAGCGATAGTTTCACAACTGGCTGATTCGGCGCGCATTGCAGCACGGACATTGAGTGTTGCCACCACTGCCGAGCGAAGGGCAGCCCTCCTTGCTATCGCCGATGCAATTGATGCACGCAGCGCCGAAATTCTTGTCGCCAACGAAAAAGATATGGCACTTGGACGTAGTGCAGATTTAAATCCATCTCTTTTAGATCGACTGCTATTAACCCCTGCGCGCATTAAGGGCATTGCCGATGGCGCGCGCCAGGTGGCTGGTCTTGAGGATCCACTGGGTAAAACT
>WLHG01000122.1 GCA_009702845.1 Actinomycetota bacterium | reverse complement strand
TTTGCGCGAGCAATGCACGAAGTTCAACAATCTTTGCATCAGATATTCGATCTAGATAAGCCATAACGGCGACATAGCCACCTTCTGGGATTTCGTTTATGAAGTTTTCAATCGCTGAGAGCAATGAATCTCCGGTACCAAAGATTTCAATCGTGCCATCGAGGACGTCAGGGGAGAACGTGGGCAGAATCCCGGCCCATGCATCTAAGAGTGTTGATGTTGCCGCTTTAGCTTCGGTGACATTGGGTTGATTGAATGTATCTATTCCAAGAGCAACTCCAACAAGGGCTGTGACCCACTCCCAAATAATAAACTGCGATGCTAGATCACTCTCAATAACTAAATCTGCATCACCGGCGTAGGCTATGGAAAAAACATTTCCAGTTGTGCCATTTTCAACAACGATTGGTAGACGACCAACTTGATTTTTACCAGTTGATTCAGCGACTAACTGTTCTACCCAATCGCTCAAACCTGGCATTCCTGAATCGCCATCGCAGAAAGTGATGTATTGATCGGCCTTATAAGCGATGGCGTAAGCCATGTCGACAACGATTGTTGGATCCTTTAAAAAAGCGGACTTCCTCTCACTTGCGTTATCGAGTAAGACGGAGACATCAACACCGATGAGCGCGCTCGGCACTAAACCAAAGGCACTCAAGACGCTAAATCGACCGCCAACATGAGGGTCGGCATTAATAACGCCATAGCCATCGGCTCTGGCAGCGATATCCAATGGAGAGCCAGGATCGGTAACGATAACAATGTGATCCTGAGGTGCAAGGCGGGCATCGGTAAATAGTTTTTCAAAGAAAGCTCGTTGTGAAGCCGTTTCAATCGTGGCCCCAGATTTAGAGCTGACAACGACCAACATTTTTGATGCATCAGCGTTTGCAATATGTGCAATGTAATTAGGATCAGTGGAATCTAGGATAAAGAGTTCGCGGTTGTAGGTGCGCGCAATCACTTCTGGCCCGAGTGAGGAACCGCCCATGCCACATAAAACTATCTGTGATTTATCGCGATGCTTGGCCGAGAGGGCATCTAATGCAGGAAGTAATTCACGTGAGGCTTCAGGTAAGTCGATCCAATTTAGGCGAACAGCAGCCTCAGTTGCCGCCTCGGCGCCCCACAACGATGGATCCTTTTTGGCTAAGCGTTCATGGGCGGCAAGAAGGTTGAGATATCGTGCATCGGTTCTATCAATTGTAGAGATTGAATTGCCACTTAGTTTGGTCATCGTTTCTGAGCGACCTCTACATTAGCTAGTAAATCTCCCCAGGCTTGTGCAAACTTCTTAACTCCATCGATTTCCAACTCGGTGGTTACGGCATTGAGTGAAATGTTTAGGGCAGAGAGTGATTTGAATACATCAACGGCCGCTGCATAATTTTGAGTAATAGTCTCACCGCGAACTACACCGTGATCAATAACAGCATCCAGGGTGCTCTGAGGCATTGTGTTAACCGTGTGCGGGGCAATTAACTCAACGACATAGCGAGTGTCGTCATAGGCTGGGTCTTTTACACCGGTGGATGCCCAGAGTGGGCGTTGAACGTGCGCTCCGCGCTCTACCTGAGTCGACCAACGTGGGGACGCGAACTTCTCTTCAAATAGTTGGTAGGCAAGGTGGGCATTGGCGATAGCTGCTTTGCCAAGGAGTTCAAGGGCTTCAGGACTGCCATCCTTTTTAAGCAATGCATCAACGGCGGAATCAATACGACTGACAAAGAATGATGCCACTGAATGAACATGAGAGGGATTAGTTGCCGCCTCTATACCGGCAATGTATGCATCAATAACTGCGCCGTAACGTTTGACGGAAAAGATAAGTGTGACATTTACCGAAATTCCTTCGGCAATAAGAGCGGTAATTGCAGGAAGGCCTTCGAGCGTTGCCGGAACTTTTATCATCAGGTTGGGGCGATCGATAATGCTCCACAACTCTTTGCCTGCTGCAATAGTTGCGGCGGTATCACTGGCTAGTCGTGGATCAACTTCAATGCTCACGCGGCCATCAACACCCTTACTTGAGGAGTAAATATCACGAAAGAGGTCGCAGGCATTTCTCACATCATCGGTTGTCAATTTCTTTACACAATCATCTACGCTGACGTTTTTTAATAGCGCTATGTCACTGGCATATTCTTCGGCCCCTGCAATAGCTGCAGCGAAGATACTAGGATTAGTAGTTACTCCTACAACGCCAGAGTGCGCGATACGAGAGGGGAGTGAGTGAGCGTCGGTCCCAGTAATTTTGGCGCGTGATAAATCATCGAGCCAGATTGAGGTTCCGCCCTTAGCTACGTCGGTAACGCTCATTTCAACGCTGCTTTAACGCGACTGACAACATTATCAACGCTGAAACCAAATTCATTGAATAGGCGCTTAGCATCGGCTGAGGCGCCGTAGTGCTCGAGTGAGATTGATATGCCGGAGTCTCCAATTAATTCGCGCCAACCTTGAGCGATTCCAACTTCGATACTCACCTTCAACTTAATCGATGCTGGAAGTACTGACTGCTTGTAAGCGCTATCTTGCTCGGCAAACCATTCAAGACACGGAGCGCTCACAACTCGAACATTGATTGACTCTAGAGACAACGCGCTTTGAACATCTAGCGCTAAGGAGACCTCAGATCCAGTTGCAATCAAAATCGCGACTGGGTTATCACAATCCTTGAGAACGTAAGCACCACGTGCCGTGCCTGATGCTGGCGCACAAATCGCACGATCAAAAACAGGGAGATTTTGGCGGGATAGAAGGATTCCAGCTGCCCGGTTTCGAATAATTATCTGCTTCCACGCTTCAGCCACTTCATTGGCATCACCAGGTCTGATTACATCTAATCCAGGAATTGCACGCAGCGCAGCAAAGTGTTCGATGGGCTGGTGTGTTGGACCATCCTCGCCAACTCCAATCGAGTCATGAGTCCAGACGAAGGTCGATGCAATATTCATAAGTGCAGCTAATCGAACGGCAGGACGCATGTAGTCGCTAAAGACTGCAAAGGTTCCACCGAAGGATCGGGTCAGACCATGTAGCGCGATTCCGTTAAGGATTGATCCCATAGCATGTTCGCGAATTCCAAAGTGAATTATCCGCCCGTAAGGATGAGCGCCTTTGATCGCGCTAGTAAGTGGAAGAAATGATCCACCGCCTTCAATGCTTGTGTTATTTGATCCTGCTAAATCAGCTGAACCACCCCACACTTCAGGCAGAGTTTTCGCAATTGCATTAATGACATCGCCGGATGCTGCGCGGGTGGCAATATCTTTTCCTGGTGCAAAAATGGGAATTTCAGCATCCCAGTTGGCAGGAAGTGCGTGAGTACGAAGACGTTGAAGCAACGCAGCCTCTATCGCATTGGATGCCGACCACTTGGAAAACTCTAAATCCCACGCAGTGCGAATTGCGGCGCTACGTACTTTAACTTGACGAACGTGAGCCAGAACTTCATCCGGCATAGCAAATTTCTCTTCTGGGTCTAAACCCAAAAGAGTTTTAGTTGCAGCAATTTCTTCATCTCCAAGGGCAGAACCATGTGATTTACCAGTACCGCGCAGATTTGGCGCTGGCCATGCAATCACTGTCTTTAGACGGATGAGAGTGGGCTTGATAGTTTCGGCTTTAGCCGTGAGCATCGCCGAATCGAGAGCTGCTATATCGACGTTGCCATCGGCGGCCGCTGCTACATCAATAACGTGCCAGCCGTATGCCCGGTAGCGCATTGAGACATCTTCGGTGAATGCGTTATGTGTATCGCCTTCAATCGAAATTCGATTGTCGTCATAAATAATATTTAAATTTCCAAGCTCCTGTGTTCCGGCAAGGGAAGAGGCCTCGGCGCTGACGCCCTCTTGCAAATCACCATCAGAACAAATTACCCAGATGTTGTGATCAAAGATTGATTTGTCGGCCTCCGGATCCAGTAATCCACGCTCATATCGCGCGGCCATTGCCATTCCTATCGCCGTTGCAACGCCCTGACCAAGTGGACCCGTCGTCATTTCTACTCCCGCAGTGTGTCCATACTCTGGGTGCCCGGGAGTTAGTGAACCCCACGTTCTAAA
>WLHG01000121.1 GCA_009702845.1 Actinomycetota bacterium | reverse complement strand
TCAGCAACATACATAAGGGCCAAATTCTTCTGCATTTCAACTGAGCAGTCGTAGAACCATTTAGAGATTGCCGCGCGATGTGCGAGGACTGCAGTTTGAGCCTCGGACGAAGTAATTGCGAGGCTATTTCCAAAGGCATACACAAAGAGTTCAGTTGCAGCCTCTTGATCTACCTTTGCTTTTGCGAAATCCTCGTGTGAGTACTTTGAAGTTTTCGATTTAGATTGGCGATAGGCATCGGTATCACCCCAGCGCGCTTGAACTTCATCTTCATACTCGTCCACGCGAAGAGTATATATCTGGAAGATTTATGCTTATTTTGTCGCGACGGAGTCAATCGATACGGCAGAATCTAGCCATGAGTTCGAATATGAACGTTGAGTTGCTAACGCCAGATCAGTGGCAGCGATTACGCGATATTCGTCTTCGTTCGTTAAAAGAGAGCCCCAGTGCATTTGGTGGCCAACTAGAAGTTGAAGGCAAATTTCTTGAGAACCAGTGGCGCGAGAAATTTTCTACTTTGGATTATTTGATTGCAGCGATTGATAGAGTCGATATCGCATTAATGTCGGTCGAAACATTTGCTGGTGACCACGATGCGACATGTTGGATCGGTGGATGTTGGAGCGATCCGCTCTTTCGCGGACAAGGAGCCTTGCGAGCGTTATTTGATTATGTAGATCTTCACGCAATGGAGAAAGGCTGGCAGAGGCAGGGCCTTGGGGTGTGGGCCGATAATGACGGAGCAATCGCTGCCTATCGAGCAATTGGCTTTGAAAAAGCTGGCAGAGATCAGGCCAGTGAGCGCCAACCTGGCCGTTTTTATATCCATATGGTGCGAGATAGTGTTGCCACATGATTATCGATGTCTGGTCTGATGTTGTCTGCCCATGGTGTTTTATAGGAAAGCGCAGACTTGAAAAAGCCCTAGAACAGTTTGAACATAAGGATGAAATCACAGTTCGCCATCGCGCCTTTGAGCTAGCACCCGATGCAACAGAGATTATGCCGACCAGCAAACTTCTCGCCGAAAAGTATCGAGTCTCGCCACAGGATGTTGAAGCGATGCAGGCTAATGTTTGTGCCATTGCCGATGGAGAAGGGCTTTGCTACAACTTGGATGAAACACTGTCGGGCAACACTTTCGATGCGCATCGATTGCTTTTATGGGCAGCAACGCTCGGCAAGCAAGATGAGCTGCTTGAGGCTATGTACTCCAGCTATTTTGAAAAATCGCTCCCATTATTTTCGCATCTTGACTTATGTTTCGTTGCAGAAAGCGTTGGCATGGCATCGGTTGACGTTATGAATATTCTTGAGTCAGATCAGTTCAAAAGTGAGGCCATTGCAGATCGAGAGCTGGCAACCCAACTTGGAGCCACGGGAGTTCCATTTTTCGTCGTAGATATGAAATATGCCATATCTGGGGCTCAACCTCTAGAAGCCTTTGTTCAGACGATTAACACCGCTTGGAGTGAGCGAACTGGAATTGATGCCAAAATCTAGCTGGCGTTAGTAGGATTTATCCATGAGCAAAGAGACGTTATCCGAGTACCTAGACAACCTTGAAGCATTCATGGCGCAGGCCAGGAAGTTTGATTCTAAGAGCGCGCTTGTTGCAAAAGAAGATGGTGAGTGGTCTCCGGCCTTTGTTATGCACCATGTGGCTGATGCAGAGATGCACTTTGCCATTCGTTATTTCAATGCACTAACTATCGACTCACCGCCGATAATTCCATTTGAGGAAGATGCCTACCCATCGCTTCTCAACTATGAAGGCCGAGATTGGTCTAACTCACTCTCTATTATTGAGTCAATCGGGAATTTAGTTCGCGTTGCCCTTACTCCGATTTCAAGTCAGCAGTGGGAAAGAGTGTCTATTCATCCTGAAGCAGGTGAAGTCACCATTTCATTCCTGATGGGCAAAGCCCGTAATCACATGGCCGCCCATACAGAACAGCTTAAGAGCTTAATCTAATTATTTCTTAAGCAATCCTGGATTTACACCTAAACCCATTGACGCATCGATAACGGCGCCATGAAGAATTTTTCCAGCATCTGATGCTAAGAAGAAGCCAAGCTCGGCTATTTCTGTAGGTTCGATTAAACGTGACTTCGGAAGCGATGAAATTAGATCTCTCTTATCTGCCTCATTGAGATTATTTAATGTACTCGCTGCAAACATTGGCGTATTGGTAGCACCAGGACAAATTGTAAATACTTCAACTCCTGTGTGAGTTAAATCTGCGGCAAGAGTTCGGCCTAAGAAAGCTATCGCAGCCTTAGACATTCCATCTGCGTAGTTAAATCCTGCGAACTGAGTTACTCCTCCACCAACTGAAGAGATCAGTATTATCGAACCCGAACCTCTTGCAATCATCTTTGGCATGAGAAGATCATTGAGCCACAAAGTTCCAATTGCATTTACTTGAATGAGCATTTGTGATTGCTCGTGCGTAACCTCTGTTATGTACTCAACGGTTTTAGAACCTAGGCCGGCGTTGTGAATCAAGACATCGGGCGTTCCAGGCAAATCGTTTGCGAGCTGAGCAACTGAGTCGTGGCTACCCAAATCCAATTGATATGCTCGAACTGCATCTGGTTCATATGCTGCGACGATACCTTGAGGATTATCGCTCTCTCGCAAATATGTAAGCCAGACTTTATCGCCGTTTTGAACAAAGCGATCGACAAAGGCACGCCCAATTCCGCCGGTTCCACCAGTAACTAGTACGCTTCTGCTCATGCCGTCATAGTAACAAGCGACCACTAGAGAGTAGTCTTACGCGGTGCACGAGTCGGCTTTGAGTAATAGGCAAGCGATCGTCAAAGGTCTACCAATCTTTATCGCAGCGATGAATATGCGGGCCGGGTTGACCATAATGAGTCCCCTGATTCCAATTCTTAAAGAGCAGTATCACTTGAGCTCGTTTCTCCTATCATTCTTAACTTCGTTGACGGTGTTGTGTTTTGCTGCCAGTGCCTTCTTGATGCCTTTAGTCGGGCGAATCGGGGGAACTAATCGCGTAATTTCAGTGGCTCTTATCGTCTTGACTGCAGCGATTTTCCTTCGAGCCGTCGGAAATGTGCCGATGCTCTTTTTGTCTTCACTAACTGTGGGTATTGCAATTGCCATTTTAAATTTTTCACTTCCCGTGTGGGTAAAAGAGAATACTTCTGAACATTCAGGTTTAGTGACAGGTATCTATATAACAATTATGGGCACTTTTGCCGGCATATCCGTCGCCGTCGCCGTTCCATTGGCTCGCGCCAGTTCATGGGGTTGGCGCTTAGCGATGGTTCCGTGGATTGTGATTGGTTTAGCTTCTTCAATATGGTGGGTCGCTCGAAATTCAAAAGATTTAAGAGGTTCGCATATGCCTATTTCTACTAAGTTTCATTGGGAGTTATTGCGAAGCACGGGGGCCTGGAGCATTGCCCTCTTTTTTGGCTTACAGTCGATGCTCTTCTATGGCACGGCGACTTGGTTGCCTACGATATTAGTTTCGAAGGGGTTTACTTTAAGCAATGCCGGTTTTGCAGTTTCGATCACTGGCCTAGTGGGCTCCGCAATAGGCATTGCCGCTCCACATTTTTCTTCCAAACTACGTGATCTAAAAATCTTGCTGACTCTCGTGGGCTTAATGGTCGCCCTGTCATTTATCGGAATCATTTTTGATAACGGTTGGAGGCTAATTTTCTGGCTTTTGATTGCCAATATTGGTCTTTCTATCACCTTTCCGCTCTCACTTCTCATAACAGTTACCCGAAGTGTTGAAGCAGGGGAGACGCGCTCACTATCAATTATGGCGCAATCCATTGGGTATTTAATGGCGGCATTTTCACCTGGAATAGTGGGAGCAATTTTTGATGCAACCGCAAACTGGAATATCGCACTTGTTTTCCCCGTGATTCTTGGAATTATTTTAGGCGCGGTGGGTTATTTTGCAGGAAAGCCAGAGAAAATCCTTATTCTAAGACCTTAAGAAGTGATGATTAGAAGAAGGTGGCACACGTGTTCGAATCGATTTTCCTAGGTATTTTGCAGGGTTTGACTGAATTCTTGCCAATATCT
>WLHG01000120.1 GCA_009702845.1 Actinomycetota bacterium | reverse complement strand
GATTTAGAATTGTCTGAAATTGAAAAACTCTCGGCATCACCTTTCCATGAGATTCGCCTCTGCGGGTTGATAATTCTTACAAATCAATTCAAAGCAACTACAGATCTAAAGATTAAGAAGAGCATCTTCGATTTCTACATAAGGCAGATGAAACTTGGACGTATAAACAACTGGGATCTCGTGGATGTATCAGCACCGACAATCGGGGAATATCTAATAGATGTCGCAGACCCCCTCCCTATTTTACGGAGATTGGCTAGAAGCAAATCTTTATGGGAGCGCCGATTGGCTGTTTTGTTCACCTTTGCCTTTATCAGAGTGGGAGATTTTGCCCCTACGATGGAAATCTCTGAGCGACTTCTTGGTGATTCTCATGATCTAATTCATAAGGCCGTCGGCTGGTTACTGCGCGAAGTGGGAAAGCGCGACCCCTATCTATTGAGAAGTTTCCTTGAAGCTCATGTCCACGAAATGCCAAGAACTATGCTGCGATACAGCATTGAGAAGATTCCTGAATCCGAACGACAGAAATGGCTGAAGAAGACTAGATAGCATCACTTTTATTGATGTGAATTAAGCCTCTTCACATATGCAAATAGCGGGATTGGAATCAGTACGCCGATTGCCATCAATACGACCCACAACTGCTCAAGGTGGGCTCCGATTAGCACTCCCGCCATCGCTGGGCCGACGATTCCAGAAAATCCCCACTGCAAACTAATTAAGGCACTTGCGCGACCGCGAATGTGCTCAGGTGTGAGTTCTTGCAGTAGGGCAGGGCTTGTCGGTGCGTGCACCATTTCTCCAAATGCAAATATCAATTGACTTACACATAGGGCAATTCCACCTACAAATAGTGGGACATACGGTGATATTCCGACTGCCAGCCAAGAGAGCATCCAAATGACACCTACCGACATAAGTGCTGTGTATTTTGAGTATTTTTCGAGAACCCTAAGCACAAATGGTTGAAATACAACTATGGCAATTGTATTGACTCCGAAAATCACACCAAGCCATTTAGGCGAGAGTCCAAGATATTGAGTTGCATAAATTGGAATTCCGGATTGAAGAGGTCCATATCCAAAAGTTAAAAGAACGACGCCGGCTAATGTAAGGACTGTGAGATCTTTTCGGGTAAAAATCTCACGATAGCTACCACTCTTAGGTTCATGCTCCTTTGCAATGTATTTACCTGCATGCGGAGTCTTAAGCCCCAGGACAATTAAGAGATACAAGATATAAGTAAACGAATCCACCCAGTACATAATTTGGAATGAGATAACCGAGCCCTCTTGAATAATTAGAGATGAAAGCAGCCCGCCGATTCCAAGGCCCAGGTTCAGTAACATAAAGTTGAATCCGAATATCTTGGAACGATCCGCCTCAGGTGTAACACGCGTCAAAATGACCATTTGGGAGGGCCAAATACATTGACCGCCTAGAGAAAAAAGCGTCATCGAAAATATTGCCTGAGAATGAGTAGTTACTTGTGAAAAAGAGAGTGCAGACATTGAGGCGATTAAGAGACCAGGGATAATTACTTTCTTTGGACCGATTCGATCCACGAGGGCACCTAATGGGCCTGTCAAGACTATTCCAGCGAAGGCTCCCCAAGCCATGAGCAGGCCGCCAAATGTTGTTGTAAAACCCCGAATATCATGAAGGTAAACCATCAAAAGAGAAAGTGTCATCCCGCCGCCAATAGCATTCAAGGAGATTCCAAGAATTATTCGGCGCGAGTGTGGGTTGAGTATTGAGGTGAACTCTTTGAACGGGGCAAACTTAGAAAGCATCGCCTAATTGTAATGGTGTCAGGCTAGCCATGAGGGGCAAATAGCTTTACAAAAACTTTGGGGAAAGACAACTAATTGCTTTCGGCAATCTCCTTGAGCCGGACCAAAGTCTTTGCAACGGCTATTTGCGTCCAGGGATAGGCTTTGCGCAAGTTGAGCCAAAGTTGCGAAATTGAAGTCGTCCCATCAAACGTCTCGGTAACCTCAGTTTGGTTGGGAGTAATCGGGCGAAGTTCATACCTCCAGCGCCACCGTCCTAAATGTCGCCAAGCAATTCTTCTATTCTCCTCAAACTCGACCACTGTATTGAGAATTCGATACTTAATACCCAACTTCATCTGCATGCCAAACTTTGATCCGAGCTCCAATTTGGCAGGACCACTAAAATTGCCTTGAATTGTTTTTGAACCATCAAAATCCATATGTCGCTGCGGATTGGTTAATAAACTAAAAATTCTTTCAGCAGATGCATCGATCACAATACGAGCAGACTTTATTTTTGGATTACCTGTGTCAAAGATTTCGGCTCGGATTGGTGAGTTCATGCTCATATTCTACAGATTCAATCGCTAATCAGCTTGAGTGCGGCGATATCTGATGGCCCAACCCCACAGCAGCCTCCGATAATTGAGACTCCTAGAGCTCTCCACTCTTGAATCACCCGTGAATCAAATACCAAATCCCCTGAGCCCTCCCATTTCTTCTCAACAGCATCCCATATGCGACCCGAGTTTGCATAAACAATGAAGGGAATCATTGAACTCGCACTTTGGAGTAATGGTGCAATAAGATGTGGAGCGGTGCAATTGATCCCAACGGCAAAGGCGTCCGATGAATCATTCACAACTTTCACCGCGTTGGCAAAGCTTTCTCCCGACGATAGTTCGCTCTCTGATTTGCAAGAAAAACTAATCCAATATGGGATTTTCGACTTGGACTCGCGCATTAATTCAATCAATGCACGGGCCTCTGTTATCTCAGGAACTGTTTCGAATGCCAGAAAATCAGGATTTGTTGAAATGAGAGTGACTAATCTTTCGCGATGAAAATCTTTAAGCTCTTCAACGGAAAGGCCGTAGTTTCCTCGGTACTCCGAACCATCGGCAAGAAATGCTCCATATGGACCAATGGATGCAGCGACCTTCACCTTAGGAAATCTAGCTAGCTCTGTTGATGCAATGAGTGCTGCAGTTACTTCATCCTTGGACCAGCCCAACGCTAAGCATCCCGGATAGGTCACTTGGTATGAGCTTGTTATCAATATCGCAGCACCTGCATCGGCAAAGAGTTTGTGTGCAGCCCGGATTTGATCGGGATGTGATTTGAGTAATTCCCCAGACCACAAAGAAGTATCTAATGTGCTCCCTAGCTGCTCGAGGGCTGTTGAAAGTCCGCCATCTAGAAGTAAGAAATCATTGGGCATGGCGCAACCTTAGCGTTAAAAAATTATCAGAGTCCAATCGCTAACTCATAATTGTTTTCTTATATAGCTTTCCTTTTGTATCGTAGGTAATCCAGGTTCCAACTTGCTCGCCTCTCATGAATCTTCCTGATCTCATAATTACTCCTGTTTTTCGAAACCATTTCCAGTCTCCATGGAGTTTTCCAGCCTTATAACTTCCTTTTGCTTTCAGGGTTCCATCTGAATAAAACATCAGATAGTCTCCATTCTTTTTAGGATATGAAGAGTTGATTTGGGTAATTCTTTCCTTCAAAATCCTTTTGACTAAAGGTTTCGGAAAGTCACTTCCTGCATCAAAGTGGATCGACCCTTTTGTCTGCACGTATTTCTTCAAGTCGCTCTCAAGGCGTACGTTAAATGACCCGCTGTAGGGAAATATGCTGTTGTGGTTTTTGTAACCATCGAAACCAATTACTGGCACGCCTTCAATCAGGAATGTCGGTATGCCATATTTAATTACTTGCTCAGCACTAGGGAGTTCAGTGGCTATTTGCTCACGTAATTGTTCCAAAATCCTTCTCTGGTCTGGTGCGAATTTGCGCAGATGAGCAGTGACCTGTGCCTTAGCCATGGGTTCATTATATGAAACCCATTGTGAGAATGCGGCACACTAAGACAATTCAATGAAGTGGGCGTAACTCGACTTTTCTATTGCATGCCTTTGATGCCTCAAATGCCAAAGATCGGGCAGTCTCTGAATCCTGAGCTTCGATTAACCACAATCCGCTGAAATTCTCATGTGATTCAAAGAGCGGCTTGCCTGAGCTGATGTTGGCTCCTCCACGATTGTCGATCACCGTTGCCGTATCAGGTGCTTGCAG
>WLHG01000012.1 GCA_009702845.1 Actinomycetota bacterium | reverse complement strand
TCCATGAGCGCACCCTACTTCACAGTTGCCCTACTTCTGTGTAACGCGTAGGCTCCCGCGTATATCTAGAAAGAGGTTTGACGTTTGAGCGCTAAATCGACAATTCGCGAAGAGATCTCTACAACTGCAACGCTTTTGGGCAAGAAGGCCAAGAGCTTTCCTGTCCCACCAGCCATCGTTGAGCATGGCTCGGCTAAGGTCGTTGCAATCTTCAACCAAAAGGGCGGGGTCGGAAAGACAACGACCACGATAAACCTGGGCGCATCATTGGCCGAACTAGGTAGGCGCGTACTTCTGGTCGACTTTGACCCGCAGGGCGGACTCTCCTTAGGTCTTGGTGTCAACGCTCATGCTCTGCCTCTTGAGCAGACGGTTTACTACGCTCTGATGACACCAACGGCTTCAATTGAAACGATTATTTTAAAGTCAGCAGTTCCTGGATTGGATTTTCTTCCAGCTAACCGAGATCTTGGAACGGCAGAGACCACGCTTGGCGCCGAAATCGGCGGACAGCAGTATTTAAAGCGAGCATTAACATCGCTTCGAGATTACTACGATGTTATTTTGATCGACTGCCAACCAACCATGGGACAACTGACCATTAACGCACTCGTTGCCGCCGATGAAGTTATTGTTCCTCTGCAATGTGAATACTTCGCTCTACATGGTTTTATAGAGTTGAAGGGCAATTTAGATAAGGTGAAGAACTTCCTTAATCCAAATCTGACTCTTATTGGAATTTTGGCAACAATGTACGATAAAAAAACATCACATAATCGCCAAGTACTTGAGCGAATCCTTGAACAGTTTCCTGCCGATGTCTTTGAAACTATTATCGCTAAAACAATTCGCTTTCCTGAGACAACTGTCGTTGGCGAACCTATAACCACATATGCATCATCATCCGATGGTGCTGCGTCCTACCGCAGACTTGCCCGTGAATTAATCGCCCGAGGAGGCGCCAGATGACCCGCAGAGCCAATCTTCCTGGAGCAGATGAATTATTTCGATCAACTACACCTGCACTTACATCAGTACCGGCCACACAAGAGCACACCGCTCCTCTAGTGGCACCTGCAATTGCAACACCGAAAGTTCCTTCAGTGAAAAAGGGAGTGCGTTCAATCGCGCGCCGACGAGTAACAACTGTGGATCGCTCCCCATCAGGACGTGAACGTCATGATGAAAAAATAACTGTCTATCTATCACCAGATGAATTATTTGATCTGGATCAAGCGAGATTGTTATTGCGCGGTGACTTAGGACTGGCCGCCGATCGTGGACGTATCGTTCGTGAATCTATTGCCGTCATAATCGCCGATCTTGAAGCTAAGGGTGATCAAAGTATTTTAGCAAGACGATTGCGCGGGCTATAACTCTTTAATCTATGCCCGAGGATGGGCCATTCGGTAGCTTTCCCTGACTTTATCTATCGTAATTAAAGTATAAATCTGTGTCGTCGTCACCGATGCATGGCCCAATAGCTCCTGCACGACACGAATATCGGCCCCTCCATCTAATAGATGCGTTGCATATGAATGTCTAAAAACATGCGGTGAAACCTGCTCGCTAATTCCTGCAACCTCTGCCGCCTTAAGAACAATGTTCCAAGCAGTCTGTCGCGTCAATCGTGCTCCCCGCGCATTGAGAAATAAAGCAGCATCTACCTTTGCGTTCTTTGCTGCGAGCATAGGTCTAATTCGAATGAGGTAGTCATCGATCGCCGTTGTTGCAAATGAACCGAGGGGAACAATTCTCTCTTTGCCACCTTTGCCTCGTAATTTAACAGTAGTGATATCGCCATCTTCGGTGGGAACTGTGTTTATGTCAGACATATTAATATCCATCAATTCGCTCACACGCGCTCCACTGCTATAGAGAAGTTCAATAATTGTGCGATCGCGGATAGTAATTGGTTGGCCTTCATGGAAAGCAGCATTAATGAGAGAGATTACCTGATCGATTTGTAACGCTTTTGGCAAACGTCGTTTGGACTTACCGCTCACAATTTCGAGAGTGGGATTAATCAATCCATGCTCTTGCTGTGCATGCTTGAAGAATGTACGTAACGTCGATTCGATTCGATTTATGCTGGAGGGCGAAAACTTCAGAAGCTTTAGGTTAGCTTCAAAATCAGCGATAGTTGAAGTGTCAATCTCAGAAACTGGAGTAGATCCGAGCCAGCCCTGAAACTTTTCTAAATCGCGACGATATGCCGCCACAGTATTTGCCGATAAACCACGTTCGATCGCACAGTAGTTCAGAAATGATTGCGCGATCGAATCAAATTTTAGTGTGCTCGTAACCATGGGCCTCTGCTACGGCTGCATAGTAAATCTTGCCATCGTGTACGTTCAAACCCTTTGCAAGATTTGCATCTTTACTGCATGCCTCTTTCCAACCGTGCTTGGCTATAGCCAGCGCATAAGGCAAAGTCGCATTTGTAAGCGCATATGTCGATGCAACGGGAACGGCCCCTGGCATATTGGCCACGCAATAAAATACTGAACCATGCACCATGTATGTAGGTTCGGCATGTGTTGTCGGACGGCTATCCTCAAAACAACCACCTTGATCGATTGCAATATCGACCAAAACTGAGCCACTCTTCATCGACTTAACCAAGGCATTTGACACTAACTTTGGGGCCTTAGCGCCATGGACAAGTACTGCGCCAATTACTAAATCGGCCATTCGTACTTCTCGTTCAATTGCATGGGCAGATGCAACTAGAGTCTTAATGCGTCCGCCATAAACAGTATCGATGTAAGCAAGGCGATTAATTGAGCGATCAAAGACTGTAACGTCTGCGCCCATACCAACTGCGATAACAGCTGCATTAAGTCCTGAGACTCCCCCACCAATAACGACTACTCGCCCCGGTGAAACTCCTGGAACGCCGCCAAGTAGAACGCCTCTTCCGCCGTTGGGGCGTTGAAGCGCGGTTGCACCGACTTGAGTTGCTAGACGTCCTGCGACCTCGCTCATTGGGGCAAGCAAGGGAAGTGAGCCATTTACTTCAACAGTCTCATATGCAATCGCCGTTGTGCCGCTTTTTACCAGTGCATCGGTACAAGGCAATGATGCTGCAAGATGCAGATATGTGAAGAGCGTCTGTCCGCGACGCATCTTTGGATATTCAGCGGCTATCGGCTCTTTAACTTTGAGAACTAACTCAGCGGTACTCCAAATCGCATCGGCATCTTTGACGATCGTGGCACCGGCTGCGACGAAATCCTCATTGGTCAGTGATGAGCCAACTCCAGCTCCATCTTCGATTATTACGCTGTGACCAGCTGCGATGAACTCGCTAACTCCTTCTGGTGTAATCGCCACTCGTGATTCGTGAACTTTAATCTCTTTCGGAACTCCAACGATCATGAGTGTGTTAGCCCTTCGCTTTTACTGCCGCCGCGATTAAACCCACAAATAGTGGATGAGGTCGAGTTGGGCGAGATCGAAGCTCTGGATGAGCTTGCGTACCTATGTAGTAAGGATGCACCTCGGAAGGCAGTTCTACAAACTCAACTAAGTCGCGCTCTTTGAAGAAGCCAGAGAAGACAAGACCAGCATCGGCAATCTGCGCGCGAAAGGTGTTATTAACTTCATAGCGGTGACGGTGGCGCTCAGATATCTGTGTCGCACCATACATTTTTGCAACCAGGGAATCGGCAACGAGATCTGCCTTATAGAGACCAAGACGCATCGTTCCACCCATATCTTGATTGCCGGCAACGATATCTTTTTGATCCTCCATTGTTGCAATAACAGGAGTACCGGTATCTGAGAACTCTGCTGAGATTGCATCTGGAATACCAGCCAAATTTCTCGCAGCTTCAATAACCATACATTGCAGACCGAGACAAAGACCGAGCGTTGGAACTTTATTCTCGCGCGCATATTTAAGTGCACCGACTTTGCCCTCAATACCTCGAATGCCAAATCCGCCTGGAACGCAGATCGCATCTACATCCTTTAAATTTTTGGCAGCACCCTCCGGTGTTTCACACTCATCACTTGCTATCCAGACGATCTCAATCTTTGCCTCATTTGCAAATCCACCCGCACGTAAAGCCTCAGAGACCGATAGATATGCATCGGGCAAATCTATGTACTTACCGACGAGGCCAACACGGATATGGTGCTTTGGATGATGCACCTTTTCAAGAAGATCATCCCACTCCCCCCAAACGACATCATGGCTTTTGAGCCCCAAGCGTGCAACGACGTAGGCATCTAAACCTTCGGCATGCAAAACTTTCGGGATGTCATAGATTGAAGGTGCATCAACGGCCGCTACGACTGCAGCTAAATCAACGTCGCACATCAAAGAGATCTTTTTCTTTACCGCCAATGGAATCGCGCGGTCAGAGCGTAAAACAATTGCATCAGGGGCGATTCCAATACTTCGCAAAGCTACGACGGAGTGTTGAGTTGGTTTTGTTTTTAGCTCACCCGATGGTCCGATGTATGGAACTAACGAAACATGTAAATAGAAAACATTGTCTCTTCCAACCTCTTGGCGGATTTGACGTGCAGCTTCTAAAAATGGTTGGGATTCAATATCACCGACAGTGCCACCGATTTCAGTGATGACGATATCGATATCAGGGGCGGCCATTGCGCGGATGCGTTCTTTGATCTCATTTGTAATATGTGGAATGACCTGTACGGTCTCACCTAAATACTCACCGCGACGCTCTCGTGCAATGACTCGCGAATAGACTTGCCCGGTAGTCACATTTGCCGAGCCATGCAGATTTGTATCTAAAAAGCGCTCATAATGGCCGATATCTAGATCTGTCTCTGCGCCATCATCGGTTACAAAAACCTCACCATGTTGAAATGGATTCATTGTGCCAGGATCGACGTTTAAGTAGGGATCTAGCTTTTGCATAGTGACACGAAGGCCTCTAGCTACCAATAATCTTCCAAGAGATGAGGCGGTGAGTCCTTTTCCAAGAGATGAGGCGACTCCGCCGGATACAAAGAGGTGTTTCGTCACATGTTGCTGGCCCATGGGAGTCGAACCTATCACTTAATTGAGCCGCCCTCTTACACCTTCAGAGATAGCAGCTCGGCGGCGTGTTCTCTGGCGCTCACGGAGTTCTCAAATCCTGCCAGCATTCGAGCAATCTCTTCTATGCGATCTTCGCCCTCGACTTTTCTCACATCACTTTGGCTTACCGAGCCATCAATATTTTTCGTTACGACGAAATGTGAATCTGCCCACGCCGCAACTTGTGGAAGGTGCGTGACGACGATTACTTGAGCATGGCGTGAGAGCGCATGAAGCCGTCTTCCGACTTCAATCGCCGCCTTACCGCCAACTCCTGCATCTACTTCATCAAAAACATATGTACCCACTGGATGTGATGCGGCAATTACGACTTCCAAGGCCAACATCACTCGTGACATCTCTCCGCCACTTGCACCCTTTGCTAAGGCAACGAGTGGTGCATCCTTGTGGGAAGAGATGTACATAGAAACTTCATCGCAACCGGTTGCAGTAAAATCAGATTCTTTCAGTGCGGTGTAATCCACACTCTCAACGCGTGCAGAGAATGTTGTATGGGGCATAGACAACTGCTGAACCTCCGATGTAACACGCACACCCAAGTCTTCGGCGGCCTTCGTACGAAGTTTTGTTAAATCTTTTGCAGCAACTACTAACGCCTTCTTAATTCCAACTAGCTCGGACTCCATCTCAATGAGACGATCATCGCCGCCCTCTAAATCAGCTATCTCGTTGGATGAAGATTCAAAGCGCTTAATGAGCAGATCTGCTTCAACCTCAGGTGTTCCGCCACTGCCATATTTCTTTACTAGGGTATGAATCGATAGTTTTCTCGCGTTCAAAAAATCCAATCCTGCTGGATCTGCCTCCAGAGAGTTCGTATAAGTTGCAAGTTGGCCCCGTGCATCATCGATAAGAAAAAAGGCTTCACTGAGCTGGGAATGGATAGCCTCGAGCGCATGATCTTTTGATTTAGCGCTCTCCAAAGCGCGACGCGCGGTTCCCAGCGCCGTCAGTACTCCTGACTCTTCATCATCTACTGCCTGTGTTGCCGACTCTCCGGCAATTCGTAACTCTTCAACATTTGATAAGCGATCTATCGCGCTATTGATTTCTCCATACTCACCTAGTTTTAGCTTTAGCGTCGAAAGCGCGGCGGCGAATTCGCGTAACGCCTTGAGCTCATTATCGGCCTGGTCAACGCTTTTACGCAGAGCCTGGATTCTAGATTTTAAACTCTGATATTGAGAGAGAGCAGATGAATAAAGATCCATAGCTCTTTGAAACTCTTCGCCTGCGAATCTATCGATTAGTTCACGCTGTTTGGCGCTCTTACTAATATTGGTATTAGCGGCTTGGGCATGAACCTCGACCAATAGTTCGCTTACAGATGCCAATGTGCCTGCAGTTACTAAGACGCCATTGGCGGTCGCCTTGCTCTTTCCATCTACATTGACGGTGCGAGTAATTATCAGCTGATTATCTTCAACAACCACGCCACAATCATCGAAACTATGGTTTTGCTTTTGCGGAATCGTAAAACTACCGCTGGCTAAAAGTCTTTCGCTGCCTTTTCGCACTAATGCACTATCGCTCTTGCCGCCCAAAATGAGGTTAAGGGCAGTTAAAATCATAGTTTTTCCCGCGCCGGTTTCTCCTGAGAGAACCGTTAAACCTTTAGAGATCTCTAACGTTGCTTGATCGATGACACCGATAGATTTAATCGTAATCTCATCGAGAAATGTCCGCTCACTCACCGCGCCAACCCTGAACCGGTAGTTTGAATTTAGCTACTAATCGATCGCTAAAAAGAGTATTACTTAAGTGCGCTAAACGAACAATGGCGTTATCTTTCGAAATATGTACTCGATCACCCTCTACAAGTTCGAAGTTACGAAGGGAATCTGAGGAGAGCAATGCCTGTGCCGATTCAATTCGCACCACAATCTCAGATTGAGTTGAAATTACTAATGGACGTGAAAAGAGAGCATGGGCTGAAATTGGCAAAACTACTAAGGCATCTACCTCTGGCCAAACGACTGGCCCGCCAGCAGAAAAAGCGTAGGCGGTTGAACCCGTTGGAGTTGAACAAATTAAGCCATCGCAACCCCATCGTGAGATAGGGCGTTTATCGATCTCTAAAAATAGTTCAACCATCGTTGCATGCCGACGCTCAACGGTAACTTCATTCAGTGCCCACCCTTGCGAGACTTCAGTATCACCTCTAATAACTGAGTATTTAAGAGTCATTCGGGAGTCAATTACATACTTCTTTTCGGTGATTGCACTTACAACTACATCGAGAGAGAGCTTTTCTACCTCGGCGAGAAAGCCAACGTGACCGAGATTGACCCCCAGCAAAGGAATTTGATGATTTCTTGTGACCTCAGCAGCACGCAACATTGTTCCATCGCCACCAAGTACGACACCCACTTCTAGCTCTGGTAACTGATCAACGTTGCAGTTGGTCACTCCGTTGATCGAGATATCGGAAATCGTATAAAGAGAAAAGCCAGCGCTACGGAAATCCTTAGCAAGTTTGATGGCCGCCTCAACGGCCTGTGGACGCGTAGGATTACAGACAAACAATAAATTGCGCATTACGCCGGACCCTCTTGGATAGCTCGATCGAGAGCTTCATGATCAATAGCTGGCGCCCCACGTTTTAGCCAGAGGAAATACTCAACATTTCCAGCAGGACCCGGCAGAGGGCTGGCAACAATTGCCATGGTGCCGAGCCCTACGTCGTAGGCAGAGTCGGCTACATCTATTACAGCTGCTTTTCGAAGCTGGGGATCGCGCACCACTCCCCCTGCGCCTAATTTTTCGCGCCCGACTTCAAACTGCGGTTTAACCATTACAACGAAATCAGCATCGGGCTTTGAAACCGCGGCAAGGGCCGGTAAAACCAATGTCAATGAGATAAAACTTAGATCGGCAACAACTAGGTCTATCGGTTCACCTACCACGTCCCCCGTTAAGTGACGTATGTTGGTGCGGTCCAAAATACTGACCCGTTCATCTTGGCGCAGCGACCAGGCTAATTGGCCATATCCGACATCAACTGCGACAACATGAGCGGCGCTTCTGCGCAATAGAACATCGGTAAAGCCACCAGTGGAAGCTCCTGCATCCAAGCAACGTCTTCCTTCGACAATGACTCCAGCAAATGCATCGAGCGCCCCTGCCAATTTATGACCACCGCGTGAAACAAAGTCATCGCGCTTGCCAGCTAACTTGATAGATGTCTGAGCATCGACCATTGTTGCCGGCTTTGTTGCAGGAATTCCATTGACTAAAACTGAACGAGACTCAATAAGATCCGATGCATTTTCGCGCGAGCGTGCGAGTTCGCGACGTACTAACTCTGCATCTAGTCGTATCTTCATTCGTAGTTGTACCTATTAAAGTCCGTCTATTGAGGAGAGAGCAGTTGAAAGTTTATTATGGAGCTCTTCAAAGCGTTGGGCGTGATCGTTGATCGCCATTGAATCGATCTCAACAAGCTCATTGCGAACCTCTTCAACCAAACTCTCACCATTAATTGGGCTATCCATTTATTTACTCGCCTTCTTAGCCGTGGATTTCTTGGCTGCAGCCTTCTTCGCTGCCGGTTTTTTAGTTGCCGCCTTTTTTGTTGTCGGTTTAGTGGCGCTCTCTTTTTTTGAATCTGCCTTTAAACGAGCTACTTCCTCTTTAAGCGCCTCGAACTCACCGCGCTTAACAAAGCCCATCTTGGAGACCGAACGCTCAACTTCATCCTCAATCTTGATCTTTAACGCCTCTCCACCCTCACGAACCCACTGATTTACGGCAGAGGCAACTTCATTTGCACTCTTATCGCCATCGGTGACCTTCGTCAGATATGTGCGCAGCGTTGAGAAAATGTCATTGGCCATAGAGGTAAGAGTACCTATATCCGCGCAATCTCAATCGCTTCTACTTGCCAACGACTTGCAAGGCCTGATGCGTTCTGGAAAAAGCGGCGATGGACACTTCCAGATACCTCAATCCACTCATCGGGTTTGAGGGTTAGAGCACTTCTCCTAGCCTTGGCGCTCCAGGCAGCGATATCCAGGGTATCTACACCCTTGCCACGTTCCCTAGCGATTATCAGCCGAAACTCAACGACGGTATCACCGCTTGGCAGCTCCTTCTGAATGGCTTTGTCCGATACCCGCCCTCTCAGCAGTAGATCATTGAGTGAATAGTCGGGCTCAATATCTGCGATCTCTTTCTTCTTTTTAACCATTGTGTTGCCCCCTGTATCTGGTGTGGAGAACCCAGAATCGCGATAGGCGCTGACAGATCGACTTTCGAAAAAAACACAGTGTGGATAAATCTATTGAGCTACAGCTCTGGTTGTGGCCCTCCTCCTACATTTCCATAACGGTGATTAGTGATCGAAACACTCTGCTCGAGTAGCCATCGTGGTGTCTCGACGTCTCCACGCGCAGCTATAGGACGGACATCCACACTAATCCCACGCGTCAGTAGTTCGGCGATTGGAGCAGCTCCATCTCTGAGCCAACGCACTTTCGAGCAGTCACCAATCGGAGCGTTCGACCTATTGAACTCGACTTTCGTTCCAACTAAATTGGAAACCCACTCAATATATTCGATGACGCTTTTATCAACCGTAGAATCAATACAAACAACAACGGGTTTTAAGTACGGGCGATATCTCTGGTAATTTCGTTCAACCCGCAAACCGGAACGATCAATAGCCTGGGAACCGGTTGATTGCCACCAATCTGCCGACGAGCTTTGTGTCGGTGAGAGATCATCCATCGCTTCCCATGAACGAAGATTATTTAAATAGTTCGAACCTCCCGCTTTTGATGTCGCACCGACGCTGCTTCGCTTCCAACCACCAAAGGGCTGTCGATTTACGACAGCGCCTGTCGTGCCACGGTTGACATACAGATTTCCCGCCTGAACTTGGTCAATCCATTGTTCGCACTCAACTACATCAAGTGATTGAATGCCTGCAGTTAATCCGAAGTCACATGCATTTTGAATTTCGATTGCAGTGTCAAAATCAGGTGCCTCAATAATGCCCAAGACCGGACCGAACCATTCATTCATATGGCTCCATGAGCCTGGACGAACCCCGATCTTGACTCCCGGTGACCATAGATAACCTGTCGCATCCAATGCTTGCGGTGCTACTAACCAGCTCTCGCCCTCTTCCAGTCCCGTTAGCGCTCGAAGGAGTGCGCCGGTCGGTGGATGTATCACTGGACCAACGGCAGTCGATGTTAATTGCGACGATGCAGTTGTCAGGGTTTGAACAGCATCTTTGAGTTGATGAATGAAGGCGGGATTTCGGTAAACACCGGTTTCAACAATCGCCAAACTCGCTGCGCTACATTTTTGTCCGGCGTGACCAAATGCCGACTGAACTAAATCCTTAACAGCGTTATCAATATCGGCACTTGCTGAAATGAGGATCGCATTTTTTCCGCTAGTTTCAGCCAATAAGTTTAAATCCGACCTCCAAGAGGTGAACAGCTCAGCGGTTTCAAAAGCTCCAGTCAAAATTAGTGCATCTACTTGGCTGTGTGAAACTAAATACTTTCCAACCTCATCATCCCGAGTCGATACAAATTGCAGAACATCTTTCGGAACGCCAGCGCTCCACAGATTCTGCGCCATCAACCATGCGGTAGCGACGGTTTCCGGGGCAGATTTGAGAATAACTGTATTTCCAGCAGCCAGTGCTGCGCAGACGCCACCAAGTGGAATTGCAAATGGAAAATTCCATGGTGGCACAATTACAACTACTCCGACAGGCGTTGAACCCTGCTCCTTTTCACGTGAAGAGAGCGCATAGAAACGAGCGAAATCGATTCCTTCACTGACTTCGGGATCGGCCTCAGAGTAAGTCTTTCCGGCATCCCTAGACATCGTGGCAATAATTCTCGCTCTATTACTATCCATAAGATGCGCCGCTTTTGCCAAAATCTCTCCACGACCATGAGCTCCTAGTGAACTCCAGTTTGTTATCGCAAGACGTGCTGAATCAAAGGCCTTATCAACTAACTCTGACGTAGCGATGCTGTATCGATACCACTGGCTACCCTGTTCATTTGGTGTTACTCCAATTTCAAAGTCTTCTACCAGCACTTCGTCTCCATCAATAACCAACGGAATAGTTAGCGTGTCATCGGAGTAAATACTCTTTAACTCACTCTGTAATTTTTGAATAAAGAGTGGATTGGTTGCATCGCTATCGCTGGTGTTAATAAAAATACCTTGTGAATACTCCTGCTCTGCATCTTCTAGAAGGAGGTTATGTCGACGCGACTTTGTTGAAATAGTATGGCGATCGCGGATTGAAGCTAAAAAACGCGCTCTCTGCTCGGAAAAACCCACTTTATCTTGTGCAATATCAAATGAGGCGCGAAGGTAGTTATCAGTAGAAGTATTCTCATCCAGTCTTCGAACAAGATAGGCAACTGCAGTTGGAAAATTGTCGTACTGCGTCACTGGTGTATATAGAAGCACTCTAGGGGTGTGACTGGAGATAGCTAACGATTCTGCATTTGCCATTCCCTCCAACATCTCTATATCGAGTTGGTTCTCTACGCCGCGCATCTTTGCAACTTCAATCGCCCATGCAAGATGAAAAAGGTTGTGGCTAGCAATACCGATTCTTACCGCAGCAGAGTTCTGAGCCCGCAATGCACAATCGATCAGACGCGTGTAGCTGGCATCAACGTCGGCCTTGGTTGCATAAGGCGCCGCCACCCAACCATGTAGCTCTGCCTCTGCCTTTTCCATCGCTAAATTTGCACCTTTGACGAGGCGGATCTTTATTCTTGCCCCTGTCTTCTGATGGCGCGTAATCGACCACTCAACTAAGTCAGAAAAAGCGATATGTGAATCGGGAAGATAAGCCTGTAAAACAATTCCCGCTTCCAGATTTTCGAACTCTGGCTCACTAAGAACTTTCTTGAAAACATCCACCGTGATCGCTAAATCTCGAAACTCTTCCATATCCAAATTGACGAAGACATTGTGTGCGATGGCTTGGGCGTATAGCAATCGCAGACGCTCTGCAGCGCGTTCAACTGATCCAGCATGATCGATTGTGATCAACTGACTTACAATCGAGGATATTTTTACCGATACATAATTAATGTGAGGGCGAGTAACCAACTCCATAATCGACTGCAACCGTTGAGCTGCTTCGTTCTCCCCCAGAACCGCTTCACCCAAGAGATTTATATTTAGTTTGATTCCCTCTTTAGCTCTGTTCTCAATATGTTTTTGAAGGAGAGCGCTTTCTGCCGGTAAAATTATTCCCTCGGCCGCCATGCGCACTCTCAAATGAACGATTCGCATAACTAAATCTGGAAAAATCAATGAGAACGGGGCTGCCAATTTGATTCCACAGTAATCCAAGGTTCCTAAGCCTTCACGGCCAACGTTTCTTGCACTCCTTCGAAATGTTTTCGCAGCCCGACGCATCGAAGTAATTCTCATGACCTCATCGGTCAGAGACATCGTTAAATCAATTGCAGCTGAGTCTTTGAGAAGTCTAGAAAACCTTCGCCTATTTGCCTCATCATGACGGCTGCGTAATTTTTCGGACTCGGCAATCAACTCATTAACTAGATTTATCGCAGGCTCTACGGTCCAGTCAATATCCGTTGACGTTGCTAAGGGCTGCGCGGGCACGTGTTCAATG